>JBBSCX010000072.1:0-12323 GCA_038249905.1 Burkholderiales bacterium | reverse complement strand
CGGATGGCACGCCGGCGCGCCTCGGCGCCGCCCAGCGGCAAGTGAGTCTGGATCGTCTCGATCAGCTGCGGCTGCGCCGCCAGCGCCAGGGCGATGACGACGCGCTGGCGCATGCCGCCGCTGAATTGGTGCGGGTACTGGTCGATGCGCTGCTCGGCCGCCGGGATGCCGGTTTCCTGCAGCAGGTGGATGGCGCGCTGCCGTGCTTCTGCTGCGCCCACCGGCAGGTGGGTCTGGATGGTTTCGGTCAGCTGACGTCCGATGGTGTACAGCGGGTTCAACGAGGTCAGCGGGTCCTGGAAGATGGCGCCGATCTTGCGGCCGCGGATGGCGCGCATCTGCTCGTAGGGCAGGTTGTCGATGCGCTGGCCGGCCAGCAGGATCTGTCCGCCGGCGATGCGCCCGGGCGGTTCGAGCAGGCCGATGATGGCCGCGCCCGTCAGGCTCTTGCCCGCGCCCGACTCACCGACCACGCCCAGGATCTCGCCCGGCGCGATGTCGAAGGAGATGTCGTCCAGCGCCAGCAGCGTGCCGCGCCGGGTCGGGAACTCGACGCGCAGGTTCTTGACTTCGAGCAGGGGGGCAGTCATCGCGGCGGGTTCATCGCAGACGGGGGTTGAGCGCGTCGCGCAGCCAGTCGCCGAGCAGGTTCACGGACAGCGCGATCAGCACCAGCATGACGCCGGGAAAGATCGTGATCCACCACTCGCCCGAGAACAGGAAGTCGTTGCCGATGCGGATCAGCGTGCCCAGGCTCGGGCTGGTCGGCGGCACACCCACGCCCAGGAAGGACAGCGTGGCCTCGGTCAGGATCGCCGCCGCCACCTGAATCGTGGCCAGCACCAGCACCGGGCCCATCACATTGGGCAGCACATGCCGCACCATGATGCGGTAGGGCGAGACGCCGATGACACGCGCTGCCTGCACGTATTCTTTGTTGCGCTCGACCAGCGTGCTGCCGCGCACGGTGCGTGCGTACTGCACCCAGCCCGACAGCGAGATGGCGATGATCAGCTCGCCGAAGGCCAGGGTGTCGTGCGCGTTCGGAAACATGGCCCTGCCCACACCGTCGATCAGCAGCGCGATCAGGATGCTGGGGAAGCTCAGCATCACGTCGCAGACGCGCATGATGAAGGCATCGACCTTGCCGCCGACGAAGCCCGCCAGCAGGCCCAGGCCCACGCCCACCACCAGCGACAGCACGACCGAGGCCAGGCCCACGAACAGCGAGATGCGCGCGCCGTAGAGGATGGCCGACAGGATGTCGCGGCCCTGGTCGTCGGTGCCCAGCCAGAAGCGGCTGTCGCCACCTTCGATCCACACCGGCGGCAGGCGCGCGTCCATCAGGCTGAGCGTGGCCAGGTCGAAGGGGTTGCTGGGCGCCAGCCAGGGCGCGAACAGCGAACCGAAGATGCACAAGCCCGCGATGACCGCCGCCAGCATGGCCACCGGCGAGGTGCGAAAGCTGTACCAGATGTCGCTGTCGAGCCAGCGGGCAAGGCGGCCGGGTGCGGCCGGCGCAATGGGAGGTGAACTCATCGGGTGGGAAGCATGCGGGGGCGCGGGTTCAATGTCCGGCGCCCGATTTCTCGATGCGCAGCCGCGGATCGACGGCGAAGTACAGCAGGTCCACGCCCAGGTTGACGACGACGAAGATCAACGCGATCAGGCACAGGTAGGCCGCCATCACCGGCACGTCTGCGAATTGCACCGCCTGGATGAACAGGAAGCCCATGCCGGGCCACTGGAACACGGTCTCCGTGATGATGGCGAAGGCGATCAGGCTGCCCAGTTGCAGGCCGGTGATGGTGATGACGGGCACCAGGGTGTTTTTCAGCGCGTGGCCGAAGTAGACCGAACGGTCCTGCAGGCCGCGAGCGCGCGCGAACTTCACGTAGTCGGTGCGCAGCACTTCAAGCATCTCGGCCCGCACGAGGCGAAGGATGAGCGCGAGTTGAAACACGCTGAGCGTGATGGCCGGCAGGATCAGGTGAAGCCAGCCGTCCCAGGTCAGCAGACCGGTGGTCCACGGGCCGATGCTGACGACATCGCCGCGGCCGAAGCTGGGCAGCCATTTCAGCGTCACCGCAAACACCAGGATCAGCAGGATGCCGATCAGGAAGGTGGGCAGCGACACGCCCAACAGCGAGATCGTCATCACCAGTTGCGAGCCGAAACTGCCGCGCCGCAAGGCCGCATACACGCCCAGCGGCAGGCCGACGGCCAGGGCGATGAAGGCGGCGGCCATGGCCAGTTCCAGCGTGGCCGGAAAGCGTTCGGCGATCAGCGTCGACACCTTCTGTCCCTGTCGCAACGACAGGCCGAACTCGCCCTGCACCGCGTTGCCGACGAACTTCGCGAACTGCACGGGGAAGGGCTGATCCAGACCCAGGTCTTCACGCAATTGCTCGCGCTGTTCCTGGGTGGCGTCCTGGCCCAGCAGGCTGGCGATGGGGTCGCCGACATACTGGAACAGCATGAAGGCGATGAAGGCCACCGTGAGCATCACGATGACCGCTTGTGCCAGACGACGAAGAATGAAGACGAGCATGCAGGGTACAGCGGGTGTCGCGCCTTTCCGGCGCATGAACTCGGCGCATGAACCCGGCGCACGGACAGGCGTGGCGCCGAAGGGCGGCACTCGGACGTCAGGCACCAGGCCGGTGCCCCGTCCGCCGAGGGCCCCGGATGATGCGCAAAACGCGTGCCGCGTGCAAAAGGGTAAGAACCTAGTGCCGGGGCGGCGTCGCGTGGTCGCCAGCGGACAAGAAAAAGGCCGCCCGAAGGCGGCCCCGCAAGCAGAAGGGGCGCCCGCAGGCGCCCGACCGTCAGAAGCTGTGACGGACGCCGGCCTCGTAGCCGGTAGACGTGATGCCCTGGGCGGCCGTGCTGACGCCGCCGTTGGACGCGCGGAACGTCGCTGCACCCTTGTTGTTGATGCGGCTGTAGTTGGCGTACAGCGCGGTGCGACGCGACAGTCCCTGCTCGAAGCCCAGCGCGAGCTGGGTGGCGCTGCGCCAGTCGCTGACCTTGCCGTAGGTGAACTTGAGGATTTGCCCCTTGCCCAGTGGCGCGGTACCGCCCACCACGATGTTGGTCTGGGTATTGGCGCGGTATTTGTACTGGTGGTACTGGAACAGCGGACGCATGAAGCCCAGATCGTAGGCGCCGCCGATGTTGAAGGCCTTGGTGTCGCCCAGCGTGGTGGCAGTGCGGCCATAGGACACGGCCACGTTCATCGGACCTGCGGCATATCCCAGACGGCCGCCCATGTACTTGTTGGCATCCACGCCTTCGCCTGCAGCGACGGTGGCCTGGCCATACACACCACCCATCGCGGGCAGCAGGTAGGTGATGGTGTTGTTGGCACGCACCAGGGTCGTGGACGGCGAGCCGGCCGCTGCGCCCATCAGGTTGGCCTGCGCGCCGACACCGACGAAGGCGAACGGGTCGAAGGCCACGTGGTTGTAAAACGTCGGCGTGTAGTCACGGCCGGCGCGGAGTTGCCCCCACGTGGTGCCCAGCAAGGCGACATACGCCTGGCGTTGCCAATCGATCGCGGCGACGCCGCTGCCGTTTACGCCGACGCGCGGGTCGGCTATCGCCGCGGTCTTCTGACCACCGACGTCGACGGCGACAGCGCCTTCAAGCCAGAAGGCGGCACGCAGGCCGCCACCCAGATCTTCGACACCGCGGATGCCCAGGCGGCTGCTGACGCTGCCGTCGGTACTCAAGGTGCTGAGTGAGCCCGCAGGCCCGTTCTTCACGTTTCGCGCGGCAACGTCGAGGATGCCGAACAGGGTCACCGACGACTGGGCCGAGGCCACACCCGTGAAGGCGGTCAGCGCCGCCAGGGCGAGCAGGGATCTTTTCATTGGGACTATCTCCATGGTTGTTCAGAAGAGGTCCCGATCAAGGCAATCACCCGGGAAAGGGCTGATCGGGCCAACCTCCTTTGCGGAAGTTGTTTCGATTGCACCAGACCCCCCAGGACGGTGCAAACGGCATGACCCTCAATCCGCTGACCTGTTGGATTACAGCAACGTGACGGTCCGCCCTTGCCCGCTTTTCGCCTCATTGTGGTGCGCAACGGGCTGCCGTCCGCTGCCCTATGCTCTGCGGCATGACACTGACACCCACCGACCGCGCCCTGGCCAGCCTCGACGACGCCCTTCGTACCGTGCTGGGCCAGGTGCATGCCGTACGGCCTTTCCCGGCCGATGTGGCCGGCCCATACGCTGGCTCAACCGTTGAACCCGGCGATCCGGCGCTGAGCGCTGAAGAGCGACGTCTGGCCGGCGCCTTGATGCGCGTCAACCATGTCGGCGAGGTCTGTGCCCAGGCGATGTACCAGGCGCAGGGCCTGACGGCGCGCTCTGTTGCCTTGCGCGGCCAGATGAAGCAGGCGGCACAGGAAGAGACCGACCACCTGGCATGGACCGCGCAGCGCCTGAAGGAACTCGGTGCCCGCCCCAGCCTGCTGAACCCGCTGTGGTACGCAGGCGCCTTTGGCATCGGCCTGCTGGCGGGGCGGCTGGGCGACCATGTCAGCCTGGGCTTTGTCGTCGAAACCGAGCGGCAGGTGGAAGAGCATCTGGCCGGGCATCTGGACCAGCTGCCCGCGGCCGACACCCGGTCCCGCGCCATCGTCGCAGCCATGCGTGACGATGAACGCCAGCATGCCGAGACCGCGCGCAATGCTGGTGGCATCGACCTCCCACTGCCGGTGCGGGCGCTGATGAAGGCCGCAGCGCGGGTAATGACGCTGACGGCGCACCGCATCTGAAGCCCGTCCGCAGGCGGCGCCAGCCGCTCACGCTTCGATCAGTTCGAACCCGGTCGTGATCTGGGCTGTCTTCCCCAGCATGATGGTGGCGCTGCAGTAGCGCTCGTGCGACAGCGCGATCGCGCGCTCCACCGCCGCGGCGGGCAGGCCTCGGCCCGTCACCTTGAAGTGCATGTGGATGCGGGTGAAAACCTTGGGGTCCTGCGCCGCACGTTCTGACGTCAGCTTGAGCTCGCAGCCCCTGACGTCGTGGCGCCCGCGCTTCAGGATCAGCACTACGTCGTAGGCCGCGCAGCCGCCAGCGCCGGCCAGCAGCGTCTCCATCGGCCGCGGTGCCAGGTTGTGGCCGCCGCCGTCGGACGCGCCGTCCATCGTCAGCAGGTGGCCGCTGCCGGTCTGGGCGACAAAGCCCATGCCGGTGCCCGGTGTCCAGTGAATGGTGCATTCCATGTCAGTTCACGCCCTCAGTTCGCGCAGCCCTTGCGCGTGCACGACGCCCCTCGAAGGTGCGTCGCATGACAGTTTGATGACGGCGTCACGGCCCCAGGCGGGGAGACGCCAAAAACTCATATTGCACCGCAACATGAAGCTGGCTAGACTGCACCGCAAGGACCGCACCGACGCCGCGGTCCGCCGATTGTCTCCTCCACCTCCCAACGGTGGATTCGGCCCGGGCCCCGCAAGGGACCCGGGCCGTTTTTTTTGCTCGCAACGACCACTTCCGACGCGGTCCGATGCCGCAAGCGGTATCCCGGTTGACCCCGGGCTCTCGCCTATGATCCGCGCCCTGCTGACGACCCTGCACACCCGATGAGCCCAGGCGCCACCGCTCCTTTGGCCGGCGCCGAAGCCGCGTCTGCCGTGTCCGCCGTGTCTGCGGCCTCTGCCGCCTCGGCCAGGCTGTTGGCGCCGGCAGCGCCGCCGACCCCGGCCGCCCGCCGCATCGCCGCCGCCTACCTGCAGCGCATCCTGACCGCCCGCGTCTACGACGTCGCGCGTGAGACCGCGCTGGAGCCGGCGCGCAGCCTGTCTCGCCGCGTGGGCAGCACGGTGCTGCTCAAGCGCGAGGACCAGCAGTCCGTCTTCAGCTTCAAATTGCGCGGCGCCTACAACAAGATGGTGCGGCTGCCGCCCGAGGCGCTGGCCGCGGGTGTCATCTGCGCCAGCGCCGGCAACCACGCCCAGGGCGTGGCACTGTCGGCCAAGCGCCTGGGCTGCCGCGCGGTGGTGGTGATGCCTGTGACCACGCCCAGGCTGAAGGTCGATGCGGTGCAGGCCCTGGGCGGCGAAGTGGTGCTGTTCGGCGACAGCTATTCCGACGCCTACGCCCATGCCGTGGCACTGCAGCAGGCGCAGGGCCTGCACTTCGTGCATCCCTTCGACGACCCCGACGTCATCGCCGGCCAGGGCACCGTGGGCATGGAGATCCTGCGCCAGCACCAGGGTCCGATCGACGCCGTGTTCGTCGCCATCGGCGGCGGCGGGCTGATCAGCGGCGTGGCGGCCTACATCAAGGCGGTGCGGCCCGAGGTGCGCGTCATCGGCGTGCAGATGAACGACAGCGACGCCATGCTGCGCAGCGTGCGCGCCGGGCGGCGCGTGACGCTGGCCGAGGTCGGCCTGTTCAGCGACGGCACGGCGGTCAAGACCGTGGGCGCCGAGACCTTCCGCATCACTCGTGCATTGGTCGACGACTATGTGGTGGTCGACACCGATGCCGTCTGCGCTGCCATCAAGGACGTGTTCCAGGACACCCGCAGCGTGCTCGAGCCCGCCGGGGCGATGGGCGTGGCCGGCATCAAGCAGTACGCGGCGCAGCACCGGCTGAAGGGCCGCACCTTTGTGGCCATCACCTGCGGCGCCAACATGAACTTCGACCGCCTGCGCTTCGTCGCCGAGCGGGCCGAGTTCGGCGAGCAGCGCGAGGCCCTGTTCGCCGTCACCATCCCCGAGGAACGCGGCAGCTTCAAGCGCTTCTGTGCCCTGCTGGGTCCGCGCGCAGTGACCGAGTTCAACTACCGCATCTCCGACGCGCGGGTGGCGCATGTCTTCGTCGGCCTGGCCATCGCCCGGCGCGACGAGGCCGTACGCATGGCGCGGCAGTTTGTCCGGCAGGGTTTCGCCACCGTCGACCTGACCGACGACGAACTGGCCAAGGAGCATGTGCGCCACATGGTCGGCGGACGCAGCGAACTGGCGCGCCACGAACGCCTGTTCCGCTTCCAGTTTCCGGAACGGCCGGGTGCCCTGATGCGCTTTCTCGACGCCCTGCACCCGGGCTGGAACGTGAGCCTGTTCCACTACCGAAACCAGGGCGCCGACCACGGCCGCATCCTGGTGGGCATCCAGGTGCCGGCAGGCGACGAGGCGGCCTTCGCCGACTTCCTGCGCACGCTGGCCTACCCCTGCGTGGAAGAGACCGCCAATCCGGTGTACGGCCTGTTTCTACGCTGACGCCGGCGGCGAACGCGCGGCCAAAGACTCGGCCAAAGAGGCGCGGCCAAGGAGGCGCGGCCGCAAACGCGCGGTCGCAGGCAGCGCCTGCATACACTCATGACCATGGTCAACAGCCGCTCGCTCGTCAGCCCCACCACGAACGCGCTGCTCGAGCGTGCACTGGACGACAAGCTCGCCCGGCGCAACGAACTCGGCGGCAGCCTGGGCGAACTCGAACCCCTGGCCGTGCGCCTGGGTCTGATGCAGAACACGCTGAAACCGCGTTTTCGCGACCCGCAGCTGCTGGTGTTCGCGGCCGACCACGGCATCGCGGTGGATGGCATCACCGACCCGCACCAGCGCAAGACCCACCAGACGGTGCAGATGCTGCTGGCCAACGAGTTGCCGCTGACGGTGTTTGCGCGCACCCAGGGCATGAACGTGACGGTGGTGGACTGCGGCATGGCCGAGAACATCCCCGCCCACGACCGCCTGCTGATGCGCAAGATCGCGCACGGCACCCGCAACTCGCGCGTGGCCATGGCCATGAGCCTGGAGCAGGCGCACGCCGGCATGCGCGCCGGCATGGAGATCGGCGACAAACTGCGTGGCAACGTCACGGTACTGGCCGGCGTGGGCGTGGGTGCCGAAGAAAGCGCGGCCCTGGTGCTGTCGCGCCTGGCCGATTGCCCCGTGCGCGACCTGCTGGTCACAGGCCCGGACATGGACACCAACCGCCTGGCGCACCTGCTCATCATTGCCCAGGGCGCGCAAGGCCGGCACCGCGACGTGCTGGAGCCGATCGAGGTGCTGGCGGCCTTCGGCGGCTTCGAGGTGGCGGTGATGGTGGGCGTGATGCTGATGGCCGCCAGCAAGCGCCATCTGCTGATGATCGACGGCCTGCCTGCCTGCGCCGCGCTGATGCTGGCCGCGCGCATCGCGCAGCCGGTGACCGACTACTGCGTCTTCTGCCGCAGCCACAGCCACCTGGGCCTGGACCAGGCGTTGAACCTGTTCCGCGCCACGGCGCTGCTCGAACTCGGCATGCAGAGCACCGACGGCACGGGCGCGCTGCTGGCCTGGCCGCTGGTGAAGTGCGCCGCAGCACTGTTGACCGAAGTGGCCGATGGCGAGGACGCAGGCCCGTCGCGGCCCGGTCTGCTGTCCGAGGAAGGGTCTGACTCGGGCCCCGTGCCGCTGGGCTTTCCGGGGCCGTCGCTGTACTGAACGGCGCCCTGTTTCGTCAATGCCAGCGTCAATGCCAGCGTCAATTCCGGCGTCAAGGCCAGCCGCGATGTTGGCAACGAGGTTGGCCGCGATGTCGCCAAAGATGTCGCCAAAGTCAGGGCGAGCATCACCTCAGACGCCGGACTGCCCCCGCAGCCAGCGACGGTTGGCCACCAGCCGCTTCAGCCCCGCATAGTCCCGCGCGCCCTCGGCTTGCGCCGCCGGCCACAGGCGAAGCAGCAGTTCGGCCGTGGCCAGGGTGTCGGCGGCGGCCTGGTGGCGCTGCAGGCAGGCAATGCCGAACACGCTCAGCCAGTGATCCAGCGGCTGTTGCTCGGGACGCTGCTGGGTGATGGCCGCCACGGGTTCCAGGTCCAGCCAGTCCGCGGCCGGCACGCGGCCCAATGCCGCACGTTCGGCGCGTTCGGCGCGCTCGATCACCGCGCGGTCGAAGGCGACGTGATAACCCAGCCGCGGCGCGCCCGCGGCCCAGGCGTTGAAGCCCTGAAGCACCTCGGCCGCCGGGCTGCCGCTGCGCTGCGCGCCGATGCCGATGCCGTGGATCAGGATGTTGGCCTTGTCGGGCACGGTGCTCTCGCTGTCGGGCCGGCGGATGACGGCCTCGAAGCTGTCCGCCAGCATGATCGACAGGCGCTGGCCTCGGCGCTGCACCGCCACCGCGGCGATGGCCAGCAGCCGGTCGCGCGCCGGGTCCAGCCCGGTGGTCTCGACATCCATCACCACCCAGCGTTCGGTGTCGTGTGCGTCGGCCTCGATATCGGTATCCGTATCGGTATCGGTATCGGTATCGGTATCGGTATCGGTATCGAGATGGGCATTGGCCGCGCCGCCGCGCCACAGCCGCTGCAGCACGCCGACCAGGCTCATGCCGAATAGTCCAGCTCGATGCGCTGCTGCAATTCACGCGCCTGCCTCAGCGCTTCCTTCAGCAGGCTGCGGTCGATGGTGGTCAGGGCGCGGATGTCGATGCGGTTGGGCTGCGCTGCATCGGCGTCGGGCCGCACCTGCTGGCGCAGTCGGAACATCTGCAGCGCTTCGAAGGCGCCGACCCAGCCCTCGGCGTCCTTGGGGCGCACACCCATCGCGCGGCCGGCCCCCAGCAGGCGTTCACGCGTGGACGTGGCCGTCACGCCGTGGGTCAGCGCCAGCAGTCGCGCGGCATCCACCATGACGGCGGTGCCACCCCGCTTCAGGTCGATCCAGGCGGCGTCGCCGTCGGCCTGGGCATCGAGCGCGCCGCGCCAGTTCAGTGCCGGCCTCATGCGCAGCATGTTGTCGGCCAGTTGCTTGCGAAAGCGCGGCAGCTGCTGCGCGCGGCTGCGCACCAGGTCGCGCAGCGGCGCAGCCAGTTCGGCGGCGCCCGCCAGCGGGCGGAAGTCGAAGTAGATGCTGGCGGCCAGCAGGTCCTCGGGCGATCCCTGGTCCATCCAGCGTGCAAAACGATCGCGCCACTCGGCGGCGCGCAGGCTGCAGGCCGGGTTGGCGGCCATGATGTTGCCCTTGCACAGCGGGTAGCCGCAGGCGTCCAGCGCCTGGTTGACCTCGCGCGCCATCGCCAGCCAGCGTTCACGTTCGGCATCGTCTACCGCATCGGCCAGCACCAGTCCGTTGTCCTGGTCGGTGGCAATGGTCTGCTCGCTGCGGCCCTCGCTGCCGAAGGCCAGCCAGGCCGCGCGGCGCAGGTCCAGGCCGTGCTCGGCCACCTTCAGCCGCACCAGGCGCTCGGTCAGCAGGTCGTTCAGATGGCTCAGCATCTCGGTCAGCACGCGCGCGGCCAGACCCTGGGCCAGCAAATGGCGTGCGAAGCGGCGGATCTCGGCGGCAGCGGCCACCAGGGCCGGCAGGTCGGCGGCGCCGCGGATGGCGCTGCCGACGTGTTTCAGGCTCTGCCGCTGCAGTGCGAACAGGTCGCGCTCGGAGACGATGCTGACCACCTGGCCGTCTTGCGTCAACGGCAGGTGGCGGATGCCGTGGCGCGACATGGCCAGCGCCGCTTCCTGTGCCGTGGCCTGGATGTCCAGGGTCTGCACCGGGCCCGACATCACCTGCGCCATGGTGGTGGACTCGGGCAGCCGCGCCAGTGCCACGCGCGACAGCACGTCGTGCCGAGTCAGGATGCCGACGGCTTGCCCCTGGCCGTCCAGCACCAGCACCGAACCCACACGGCGGTCGTGCATCTGCTGCAGCGCCGTCATCACCGGCGTGTCGGGGCTGCAGGCCACGGGCGGCTTGCGCGGCAACTGCGCCAGCGGCGATTCCAAAGTCTGCTCGGACAGCGCATGCGCGCCCTGTTCGGCCTGCAATGCGCTGCGCGACAACGCCAGCAGCTGCTGCACGCGCTGCACCAGGAAGTCGGCCCAGACCGCGCTGCGGGTGGCCAGGCTGCGTGCGAAGGCGGCGTCGATCTCGAGGCAGAAGCAGTCCTCGTGCGCGGCGTAGGTGTGGGTGACGGCGCGTTCGGCCACCACGGCGGCAGCAGGCAGCAGATCGCCGGCCTCGTAATGCATACGCACGGCGCTGTCCGGGCTGCCCCCGCGGCGGCCACCGACGGCGCCGCGGCGGATGAACAGCAAGCGGGTCACGACACCATCGGCCGGCTGCACCAGCACTTCGCCCGGGGCGTAGTAGGTCTGGCGAGCGGCGCCTACAAAGGCGGCCACATCGGCCGGCGCCATCTGCGCGAAGGGCGCATGGCGCCGCAACTCTTCGGCCAGCAGGCCGAGCAGTTCGCGCGCTGGGCTGACGTCGGACGACGCGGTCATCGCCCCAGCGTGCCGGCCGGTGTTCAGCGCACCGGCACGCCGCCGACCGTCGGCGGCTCGTCGTCGATATGGCTTTCGTCGGCACCCGACTGTGCGCCGAGGTGCGTCTGCATCACCGACTGCGGGGTCTGCAGCATCGGCTGCTGCACGGGCCTGGGCCCTTGCACCAGCGGCAGGGCGGCGCCCGGGCGGCGCGGCAGGCCCTTGTCGCCAGGCATGGTCGGCGCCATCGTTGTCAGCGGTGCGGCGCGCATGGGCACGGTGGATGCGCCCGCGGCCGGCAGCGTGCCGGTGGCCGGAGGCGCCGGTGGCGCCAGTTGCAATGACACCAGCGCCACGCCGTCGCGGGTGCCCAGCACCGCGCCGCGTGCCTGCACGGCCTGCAGGACGGTATCGCCTTCGATCGGGGCGCCGATGCGGTAGGCCTTGGCCGGCTGGTCGTCGATGGCGATCAGGGCCACGCCCTCCCGCCGTGCCCTGGATGCGGGCGGGCTGAGCACACCGATGAGCTTGAAACGCTCGCTTTGAGGCACCTGCGCCTCGGCTTCGGTTACCGCCGGTGCGGGCTCCTCGCCCAGCACGCGGGCCAGGTCGGCGCCGCCGGTCGCGCCCAGTGAAGCCACAGGCGTGCCCGGCGGCACCGCCTGGGGCGCGACAAACAGCCGCAAGCCCCAGAACACTGCACTGCCCGCCACGCAAGCCCAGACCACCAAAGCTGCCGATTGTTGCCACATGCAATGATTATGATGGTGGTCACCCAGGGGCCGCGGGCCGGCTTCCCGCCCGCTGTGGCGTGGCCCGGCCTTGGCAGGCCAGACGCCCGCGTCGCCCGGTCTGCCCTTCCTGCTGTCTGTTTCGCTACCGCCGAGCCCGCCCGCCCATGCCCCGATCTCTCCGCTTCCTGCCGGCCTTGCGTCGGACGCGACGTACCGGCTTCACGCTGATCGAATTGCTGGTGGTGCTGGTGATACTGGGTGTGCTGGGTGCGCTGATCATCCCCAACTTCCTCGACCGCGCCGACGACGCCCGCGTCACGGCGGCGCGCACCGACGTCGGCAACCTGATGCAGGCGCTGAAGTTGTACCGCCTGG
>JBBSCX010000071.1:0-12339 GCA_038249905.1 Burkholderiales bacterium | reverse complement strand
CGCCGTCTGACATCAGTCGCGGCATGAGCCATGGCATAAACTGTGGCACAACTCGTGCCAAACTTCATGGCAGATCGAATCCCATTACCTTACCCACAGACCATGCCATGGAACAGTCATTGACGATCGACAGCGCCGGACGCATCGTCCTGCCCAGTGCCGTCAGGCGCGCGCTGAACCTCAGCGCCGGGTCCCGCCTGCGGCTGGACGTGGTGGCCCAGCGCATCGAGCTGACGCCCGAGCCCGACGCCGATGGCGAAGCCGGTCTGCTGACCGTCCCCGGCCGGCGCACCGTGTTGCGGCCCAGCGGCAAGCCCTTCGACGCTGCGGCCGCCGTGCGCGCCGAGCGTGAAGCGCAGGCCGGCGGTGGCGCCCGCGCGAGCGCCCGCACGGGCGGCAAGACGCCGGGCTGATGCCGCGCTGATGCCGTGCTGATGCCGTGCTGATGGCACACTGATGCCGCGCTGATGCCTTTCCTCGACAGCTCGGTGCTGTTGGCGTCGCTGGACCCCGACGAGCCCCACCATGCCGCGTGCGACCGCCTGCTCGCCGCAGGGGGCCATCAGGCCTGCACCCACGCGCTGGCCGAGACCTATTCGGTGCTGACCGGCGGCAGGCAGGGTCGCCGCCTGCCGCCGGCGGCCGCCACCCGGCTGATCGAACAGAGCCTGATGCCTTACGTGCAGTGGCAGGCCCTGACGGGCAAGGACATGCTGGCCGTCTTGCGCGCCTGCGAAGCGCGCGGCGTTCGCGGCGGCGCCGTCTACGACTGGCTGCACCTGGCCGCTGCCCGCAAGGCCGGGGCCGAGGTGTTCTGCACGCTGAACCTGCGCGACTTTCAGGCCCTGGCATTGCCCGGGGACCCGCTGCTGCAGGTGCCCGCGTGAACGGCCGGGCACGGCCCGTCCCCATGCGCCCAGAGCGCTTCGCCGACGCCCTGCGCCAAGCAGTGCGCGCGCTGGACTTCGCCGCCACGGCCGACGCCTGGCAGGGCGGCGCGCCGCTGGGCCTGCACCCGGGCATCGACCTGGCGGTCGTGGCATTCCCGCCGGGCGGCGCGCCTGTGTGGGCCAATGTGCTGTTCTCGCCTGAACAGCCCGGCGGCGTGGTGGCCGCCATCGGCACCGACGCCGGCCCGGTGCAGAACATCCGCTTCGACCGCGATCAGCGCGACGCGCAGGGTGAGACGATGCTGTGGCGGCCTGGCGCCGACTGGTCGCAAACCACCTTCACGCCGCTGTGGAGCCTGGGCGCTGAGCACGCCACACGCTTCGTCGCCCCCTACCCGGCTTCGCTGCTGAAATTGATGGTGGCGGTGGGCGTGGGCCTGGCCGTGGACGAAGGCCTGTGCGACTGGCCCGAGGCGCTGGCACCGATGATCACCGTCAGCGACAACGAGGCCACCGACCGCTGTGTGGCGCTGCTGCATCGGGTGGGCTGGCTGGACTCCGGCCCTGACAACCGTCCGAACCGCACGAACCGCCCGAACCGCCTGAACCAGCATTTCTCTGCACTGGGTCTGCACACATTGCAGATGCACGGCACGCAGCCCGACGGCGGCTGGCGCAATGCCGATGGCGCCGGTGTCGGACAGATCCACATGACGGCCTGGGATACCGTGCGCCTGCTGTGGCTGCTGGATGCCGAAGCCCCGCCGCCGCCCTGGCTGCCGGCCGACGCGCCGCCGCTGCTGCGACCAGCGACGCAGGCGCACCTGCGCACGGTATTGCAGGCGCAGCAATTGAACGAGGTGCTGTCATCCGACAGCCTGCGCGGACTGCCTGGCTGGGTGGCCGGCGGCCCCGACGCACCCCGCTTTGCGCACAAGACCGGCACCACCGACAACTACGCGTCCGACGCCGGCATCGTGTGTGCCTTGCCGGATGGGCGCGGGCACTGCCTGGTCGCCGTGCTCAGCACACTCGGCCGGCGCTACGCCCCGCACGAACGCTGCGCCACCACCTGGCGCCTGCCGGCGCTGGGCGCGGCAGTGCAGGCGCTGGTCGAGTCGCTGGCGTGATCCAACTTCGGTGACCTGACTTCGGTGACGTCACTGCCGTGACGCAAACTGCCATGACGTCTGTGCCTTGACGGATCAACCATGTCCCATCTGCAACTGATTCCGGGCCTGCCCCCTGGCGGCCTGGTGGCCGTGATCGCACCGGCCGGGCCGGTCGAGCCAGGCCGGCTGCCGCTGGTCGAGCCGCTGTACGCCGCCCACGGCCTGCGCTGCCGCATCTACCCCGGCTGCGCGATGACGAGCGGCTATCTCGCCGGCCCCGATGCACAGCGTCTGGCCGACTTGCATGCCGCGCTGGCCGACGACGAGGTGGCGGCCATCCACTGCATTCGCGGCGGATACGGCGCGATGCGGCTGCTGGACGGCATCGATGTCGCCCTGGTGCGCCGCGCTCGCAAATTGCTGGTGGGCTACAGCGACATCACCGCATTGCACGCGCTGTGGTGCCTGCAGGGCCTGCCCAGCCTGCATGCGCCGATGGCCGCGTCGGACCTGCTGAAGGCCGGCGACGACCCGCAACGCCTGGCCGACAGTGCGGCGCTGTTCGCGGCCCTGGCCAGCGGCTATGCGGCCGGCGACGTACTGGCCCCGGCACGCCTGCCGGACCACGGCCTGCATGTGCCCGGCGTGGCCGAAGGCCTGCTGGTCGGCGGCAACCTGAGCCTGGTGGCGGCATTGCTGGGCACCCCCTGGGCCTGGCCGATGGCCGGCAACCTGCTGTTTCTCGAAGACATCAACGAGGACGCCTACCGTGTCGACCGCTTGCTGACCCAGTTGCACCTGGTCGGCGTGTTGCAGGCCGCGGCGGGATTTGTGCTGGGCAGCTTCACCCAGATGTCGGCGCCCTTTTCCGAGTTGCATGCACGCCTGATGCCGCTGGGCAAGCCGGTGCTGGCGGGCTGGCCGGCGGGACATGGCACGCCGAACCGGCCGCTGCCGCTGGGCGTGCGGGCGCGGCTGGACAGCGGCGCAGGCACCTTGACGCTGCGGGCCGGGCACCCGGCTTGAGCCGGCGGGCAGCCGACAATGCGGCGGTCCGTCTCACCGCCATCAACCCCCCCGCACGTCACCGCCCCGCCATGCCTGCTTCTGCCACCGCTACTGCCCCCGCCACGCTGGCCGATCTCGGCCCGGCCGTCGCCTCGACCACCCTGCATTCGCTGCCGCTGATCGCCCGCGGCAAGGTGCGAGACCTATATGCCGTCGGCAGCGACCGGCTGCTGATAGTGGCCAGCGACCGCCTGTCGGCCTTCGACGTGGTCATGCAGGCACCGGTGCCGGGCAAGGGCCGGCTGCTGACGCAGATGGCGCTGTTCTGGTTCGACCGGCTGCGTGACGTGGTGCCCAACCACCTGACGGGCCAGGCGCCGGAAAGTGTCGTCGCGCCCGACGAAGTGGCCCAGGTGGCCGGCCGCGCGATGCTGGTCAAGCGCTTGACCCCAGTGCCCTGCGAGGCCGTGGTGCGCGGCTTCGTCGCCGGCAGCGGCTGGAAGGAATACACGCGCAGCGGCACCGTCTGCGGCATCCCGCTGCCGGCCGGCCTGGCCATGACGACGCCGCTGGCCGCGCCCATCTTCACCCCGGCCACCAAGGCCGCCGTGGGCGACCACGACGAGAACATCGGCTTCGAGCAGTTGGAAACCCTGCTGGGCGCCACCCGCGCGGCCGAGGTGCGCGACACCGCCATCCGCATCTTTCAAGCCGCCCGGGCCTACGCGCTGACACGCGGCATCGTCATCGCCGACACCAAGTTCGAGTTCGGCCTGGACGAACACGGCACATTGACGCTGATGGACGAGGCATTGACGCCCGACAGTTCACGCTTCTGGCTGGCCGATGAATTGGCGCAGGGCCGCATCGTCGCGCTGGACAAGCAGCCGCTGCGCGACTGGCTGGCTGCCGCGGGCGTCACCGGTGGCGCCGAGCAGGCGGCGCTGGACCTGCCTGAGGACGTCATCCTGGGCGTGCACGCGCGCTACGCCACCGCCCACCGCTTGCTGTGTGGAAGTACCGTATGAACCCGACATCGACACATCCCCTGCGCCTGCACCAGTTCCGCGGCATGCGTCCGGGGCCGAGCCTGATCGTCACCGGCGCCGTGCACGGCAACGAGACCGCGGGCACCCGCGGCATCGAGGCCGTGCTGGCACAGATCGAGCGCGGCGACATCGTCATCACCCGCGGCACGGTCAGCTTCGTGCCGGTGTGCAACCCGCTGGCCTACGCCCAGGGCACACGCATGGGCGAGCGCAACCTGAACCGGCGGCTGCAAGCCACCGCCACGCCACAGGACAACGAGGACCGCATCGCCAATGCGCTGTGCCCGCTGCTGGCCGCGCATGACGTGCTGCTGGACCTGCACACCTTCAGCAGCCCGGGCCGGCCCTTCGTCATGCGCGGTCCGGCCGACAACACCGACGCGCTGGAGCCCTTTGCGCACGCCGCGGCCGAGGCGGCGCTGGCCGCGCATGTGGGCGTGGACCGCATCGTCGAAGGCTGGATGGACGCCTATGCCAGCGGCGTGGCGCGCCGCCGCGCCCGTGGCCTGACACCGGGCGCCGTGCAGGAAGACCCGAGCTACGGCGTCGGCACGACCGAATACATGCGCAGCGTCGGCGGCTACGGCGTGACGCTGGAATGTGGCCAGCACCTGGACGCCACCGGCCCGGCCGTGGCCCACCACGCGATCCGCCAGACGCTGGCCCTGCTGGGCCTGGCCGCAGGCGCCGACGGCCAGCCGCTGCCACTGCAGCCGCCCACGCGCCCTTTCGAATGCCTGGCCCTGGCCGAAGTCATCGACCGCCTGCACCCCGACGACCAATTCGCCAAGCCCTGGCGCAGCTTCGACCCGCTGGCGGCCGGCGAGTTGATCGCGCAGCGCGCCGACGGCAGCGAATTGCGTGCGCCCGAGGCCGGCTACATCGTGTTCCCCAACCCGAGCGCGCAGCCGGGGCACGAGTGGTTCTATCTGGCACGGGCCAGCGACAGGCCGGTGTAGGCGCGGTCGCGACCGTCGTTCTCACTGTGGACGCGCCTCCCAAATTCGACACTTGCTGGTACCGCCTGCGGCGTGGACAGTCGATCTCCCAAGCACTTATCGGGAGAAATCATGTTCCGCAGTTTGATGACCGCAGCCTTGTTGGGCAGTTTGATGATGGCGTGGCCTGCAGCCCATGCACAGAACGAGGCAAAGGAGAAGGCAAAGGACAACAGCCCCTCTGACTTCTTTGACGGTTGGGGCATCGGTCTGGCCGTGATCCAGCCGCGCTCGCCGTCCATCACCGAGGCCACCATCGTCAACGACATCGTGCGCGTGAACTCGCAGTCGAGGCAGGAAGCCTCGCTGCTGGTGTCGCGCCACTTCTACGTCATGTCTGACGGTGAGCCTTGCTCGCGCCACCTCAATCCGAAGACCGCCGCGGAAAAGACGGCTGCCGAAAGTCGGCCTATTTCGCAAAGCCTGTGGCTGTCACTTCGCCGATGTGTCGGTCTGATGGTCGGTGTGGGACTTGGCTCTTCTGGTTCGTCGCCGCAGTCATCGCTGATCAACTTCGCCGGCCTGGGCCTGACCTTCGGCAGCGGCGTCAAGACTGGCGAAAGCGTTGCCTGGCACTTCGGCTTTGGACTGGGCCGCAAGTTCAACGCCCGCCTTCTGGGCGACGGCGTCGAGGAGGGCAAGGCACCACCCACCGGAGAAACCCAGATTCGCTTCAAGACGGTGGACTTGGAAGCCAAGTTCATCTACTTCTCGACGCACTGGTAAGCGCTGCAGCCCCAACGCCAACCGCCGGGGCTGGCTGATGCCAGTACCCGGCGGTTTCAATATCGGGCCTGTCGGCCGCGAGGCACCGCATTGCGGCGCCTTCGGGCCTCAGCGGCAATTTACTTCTTGGCTTCGACCTTCTTCGGCTCTTCCTTCTTCATTTCGGCCTTCTTGGCCTCTTCCTTCTTCATCTCGGCCTTGGCCGGGGCGGGCGTGACAGCAGGTGCGGCAACAGTCGCTGCAACCGGGGCGGCCTTGGCGGGGGCAGCGGCGGTGCTGGCCTGGGCGCCGAAGGCAACGGCGGTCAGGGCGATAGCGGTCAGGAGCTTGTTCATGGTCGGTCTCTCGTATGAGGTAGGTTGATGGCGTCTTCCGGTGCCCGGGTTCATGCCCAGGCTTGCCGTGCATGCGGCGTCCCCGTCCCCGAAAGGGATCCGAAGCGCGTCCATGCCCACCCACAACGCGGCGGGCCTTGGCGCCGTTGACAGCGCCGTGACATCTCGTTCGCATCCCGTTCGCATCGCGCGGCGTTGCCATCGCGGTGCCGTCGGGCCGCACGCCTCAGCCCCCGGGATAATCGCGCCATGGCGGCGGACAAGGGCAAGAAACAACGTGTGGTGGTGGGCCTGTCGGGCGGCGTGGACTCGGCCGTCAGCGCCTGGCTGCTGAAGCAGCAGGGCTATGAGGTCGTCGGCATCTTCATGAAAAATTGGGAAGATGACGACCGCGACGGGGGCGCGGACGGGGGCGCGGACGCGGACGGCGGCGCCGACACCACCGACACCACCGACACCACCGACACCACTGACACCACCGACACCACCGGCGACACCGGCGACACCGGCGACACCACCGCCGACAACACGAACTACTGCTCGTCCAACATCGATTTCGTCGATGCCGCCGCGGTGGCCGACGTCATCGGCATCGAGCTGGAGCACGTCAATTTCGCCGCTGAATACAAGGACCGCGTGTTCTCCGAATTTCTGCGTGAACACCAGGCCGGCCGCACGCCCAACCCCGATGTGCTGTGCAACGCCGAGATCAAGTTCAAGGCCTTTCTCGACCACGCGCTGCGGCTGGGCGCCGACAAGATCGCCACCGGCCACTATGCCCGCGTGCGCTTCGACGCCACGAGCGGCCGCCACCAGCTGCTGAAAGGCCTGGACCCGGCCAAGGACCAGAGCTACTTCCTGCACCGGCTGACCCAGGCGCAGCTGGCACGCACGCTGTTTCCGGTGGGGGAATTGGTCAAGACCGAGGTGCGGCGCATCGCCGCGCAGATCGGGCTGCCCAACGCCGCCAAGAAGGACAGCACCGGCATCTGCTTCATCGGCGAACGGCCTTTCCGCGACTTTCTGCAGCGTTACCTGAAAAACCAGCCCGGCCCCATGCGCGACGAGCGCGGCCGCATCGTCGGACGCCACGTGGGCCTGAGCTTCTATACGCTGGGCCAGCGGCAGGGCCTGGGCATCGGCGGCACCGCCGGCGGGGCCGGGGCCGACGGTGTGCACGCGCCCTGGTACGTGGCGCACAAGGACCTGGCCAGCAACACCTTGCGCGTGGTGCAAGGCCATGACCACCCCTGGCTGCAGGCGCGCAGCCTGCACGCCGCCGACTGCAGCTGGATCGCCGGCGAGGCACCCCCGGCCGGGCCCCTGGCGGCCAAGACCCGGTATCGCCAGACCGACGCAGTCTGCACGCTGGTGCACCGTACCGATGCTTGCGCCGATGGTCGCGCTGACGGTCGCGCTGACGATCGCGCTGACGGTCGCGCCGAACCCGGCGCCGGCTTCCGCCTCGACTTCGAGCAGGCACAGTGGGCCGTCACGCCAGGTCAGTCGGCGGTGCTGTATGACGGCGAGGTCTGCCTGGGCGGCGGTGTGATCGACCGGGCCGAGGTGCCGGCGCTGGACCAGGCGCTGGCGGCAGCGGCCGTAGACAGCGCAGAGGCCGCGAAAGCCCCGAAGGCCGCAGAACGCCTCAGGAGCGCAAGTGCGCCAGCACCAGCACCCACACGGGCCGACCGTCGACCGCCGACGCGCAAGCCAGCCCTGCTGCGCTGAGGCGCGGGTCGAGCAGATTGGCGCAGTGGCCGTCGCTGGCGGCCCAGGCCTGCATCAACTCGGCCAAGCTGTCCTGACCGCGGGCCAGGTTCTCGGCCAGACGCCACCAAGGCAGCCCCGCCGCGTCGGCACGCGCCAACAGCGCACGGCCTCGGGCGCCACCGTGGTGCAGCGCCTCGTCCGGGTCGTCGGCAGCCAGGCGCGCCGCCTGCGCCTGCGCCATGGCCTGCAGGGCGTCGTCCCATCGCAAGGGCAGCGCGGGCCCGTGCGGGCCGCGGGTGCCGCAGTCGGCACCGCGTTCGCGCCACGCGTTGGCGGCGGCCAGAGCCTCGGCTGACCTGTGCGGTGGACAACCGCCGGCCGGTGCCTCGGCCGTGGCGCCAGCGGCCAGCGCCATGATGGCAAGCCCTGCCACCGTGGCAACACGGACGGCGGCCGCGGTCGGCTGTCGAAACAAGGCGGAATGCATCGGCGCAGATTGTGGCCAGGGCGCGGTCAGGGGCCGGGTGCGGATGTCGTGAACGATCAACGCCCGCAAGCGGCCCCGGGCCCGGGGCCGGGGCCGGGCTCAGGGCCTGCCGTGCAAAGCCGAGTCGCCCGTGCCTGCGCCGCCCGCGGCCGCACCCGCCGCCGGACCCGCCGTCGAACCCAACGTCAGACCCACTGTCAGACCCACCGTCACACCCGCGACGCCGTCTGTCACGCCACCTGTCACGACACCCGGCACGACACCTGTCACGACACCCGGCACGACACCTGTCACGGCACCCGTCACGACACCCATCACCGCAGCCCGCGCCGCGATCTCGTCGGCGGCACGCGCCCGCGCCGCGGCCGGCAGAAAACTGTGCGCCGCGGCCTGCTGCGCCATCGCCACCAGGTCGGCCTCGGTCAGCGGCGTGTGCGCCAGCAATGCCGCGGCCTCGTCGCTGTGCGTCAGGCACGACATCAGCGTGTTGTCGGTGTGATAGCTCAGGCTCACGCCGGCCTGCCACAGCGCGGTGATGGGGTGGCTTGCGATGTCGGTGGCCGCACCGGTGTGCACATTGCTGGTGGGGCAGACCTCCAGGTGCAGGCCGCGGTCACGCACCTCGGCCAGCACGGCGTCGCGCTGCGGCGTGGCCAGCGCGTCGACCAGGCGCACGCCGTGGCCGATGCGGGCGGCACCCAGGCGGGCGGCGTCCAGCACGCGCTCGGCGGCGTCGGCCTCGCCGGCGTGCAAGGTGATGGGCAGGCCGGCGGCGCGCACCAGCGCCAGGGCCTGGGCATGGTGGGCGGGCGGGAAGCCCCGTTCCGGGCCGGCCAGGTCGAAGCCGATCACGCCGCGGCCTTGCCAGCGCAACGCCAGTTCGGCCGCGCGCAGGGTCTCGGTCGGTGGCAAATGGCGCATGGCACAGACGATCAGGCCGCTGTGCGTGCCCAGTGGCAGCGGACTGTCGGCCAGACCCTGCAGCAGCGCCTGCACCACGGTGTCGCCGTCCAGGCCATGGGCCTCGAACAACAACGGCGCGATGCGGAACTCGGCCAGCACGGCACCCTGGGCCGCGGCGTCTTCGGCAGCCTCGCGCGCGACCCGCACAAGGGCTGCGGGACTGGCCATCGCCGCCACGGTCAGGGCAAAGCCTTCGAGGTACTTTTCCAGGCTGCCGGCCAGGGCGTTGGCGTCGAACCAGGCGGCCAGGGCCGATGGATCGGCCGCCGCGGGCATGGGCAGACCGCGTTGCTGCAGCAATTCGAACAAGGTGGCGACGCGCAAGTCGCCGTCCAGGTGTTCGTGCAGCAGCACCTTGGGCAAGGCGAGTGCACGTGCTTGCAGTGCGGGGGTGACGACGGAGTTGAGGGAGGGGTCCTGCATGGACGGAGGATAGCGAGAGCCGTGCCAGCCGCCCCGGGGCCATCGCGGGGCGGTCTGCGGCGCGGGACTTGCTATCCTGCCGAGTCAGCCTTCCTCCCCATCCCCATCCGCCACCCGGTGAACAAGATGCCCCGTCGCTCCCGTCCTGCCCTGTCCCTGTCGGCCGCTGGCTGTGCCTTGCTGATGGCGGCCGCCGGCGCGGCGCAGGCCCAGACGCAGACGCAGACTCAGACGCCCGCCGTCATCTACGACATGGGCGGCAAGTTCGACAAGAGCTTCAACCAGGCCGGCTTCAACGGCGCCGAACGCTGGAAGAAGGAGACGGGCAAGACCTATCGCGAGTTCGAGATCACCAACCCGGCGCAGCGTGAACAGGCCAAGCGACGCATGGCGCAAGCCGGGGTGACGCCGATCGTCGCCATCGGTTTCTCGATGGGCACCAGCCTGGAGAAGGTGGCCAAGGACTTCCCGAAGCTGCAGTTCGCGATCATCGACTCGGTCGTCATCCTGCCCAATGTGCAGAGCATCACCTTCAAGGAACACGAAGGCAGCTTCCTCGTCGGCATCATGGCCGCGATGGCCAGCAAGACGGGCAAGGTGGGCTTTGTCGGCGGCATGGACATCCCGCTGATCCGCCGCTTCCAGTGCGGCTTCGAGCAGGGCGCGAAGTACGCCAACCCCAAGATCCTGACCAGCGCCAACATGACCGGCACCACGCCCACGGCCTGGAACGACCCGGCACGCGGCGGTGAACTGGCGAAGGCGCAGTTTGCGGGCGGCGTGGACGTGATCTTTGCCGCTGCCGGTGGCACCGGCCTGGGCGTCTATCAGGCGGCCAAGGACGCGGGCCGCCTGGCCATCGGCGTGGACAGCAACCAGAACCACGTGCAGCCCGGCACCATGCTGACCAGCATGGTCAAGCGCGTCGATGTCGCCGTCTACAACGCCTTCAAGGGCGTGAAACCGGGTGTGACGGCATTGGGCCTGAAGGAAGGCGGCGTGGACATCGCGCTGGACGAGCACAACGCCAAGCTGGTGACGCCGGCGATGAAGGCCCGGGTGGACGCGGCGCGGGCCGACATCATTGCGGGCAAGATCCAGGTCATCGATTACATGACCAAGGGCGCCTGTCATTGAGGCTGTAATTCAGGCTGTAATTGATTTCGTAACTGAGATTGCGGCTGACACTGTCTCCCAGACAACCAGCGCCCAGACACCAAGATCCCCGTTCATCCGATGACGACGACACCGCCACCGCCCGCGGTGGCCATGCGCCACATCGAAAAGCGCTTCGGCGCCGTGCACGCGAACCGCGACGTCCATCTGACGGTCGCCACAGGCACCGTGCACGGCATCGTCGGCGAAAACGGCGCCGGCAAGAGCACGCTGATGTCGATCCTGTACGGTTTTTATCAGGCCGACAGCGGCGACATCGCCATCGAGGGCCGGCCGGCCCAGATCACCGGCAGTCGCGAGGCCATCGCGCTGGGTATCGGCATGGTGCACCAGCACTTCATGCTGGTGGACAACCTGAGTGCGCTGGACAACATCATGCTCGGCGCCGAGCCCGGATTCGGCCTGACGAAGAGCCGCGCCACGGTGCGCGGCAAGCTCGACACCTTGATGCGCGACACCGGCCTGCAAGTGGCGCTGGACAGCGCCGTGCAGGACCTGCCGGTCGGTGAACGCCAGCGGCTGGAGATCCTGAAGGCGCTGTTCCGCGGCGCGCGCATCCTGATCCTGGACGAGCCCACCGCGGTGCTGACGCCGCAGGAAACCGAGGCCCTGTTCGAGACGTTGCGCGGCCTGCGCGAGCGCGGCACCACCATCCTGCTGATCACGCACAAGCTGAAGGAGATCATGGGCCTGTGCGACCAGGTGACGGTGATGCGCCAGGGCCAGGTGGTGCTGGACTGCGCGATCGCCGACACCAGCATCGACGGCCTGGCCGAGGCCATGGTGGGCCGGCGTGTGAACCTGGGCCGCAGCGAGGGCAATGTGCCCGCCGGCAGCGGGCCGGTGCTGCTGGCCGCGAAGCACCTGTCGTGGCGCGACGCGCTGGGCGTGGCGCGCCTGACCGATGTCTCACTGGCGCTGCGCGGCGGCGAGATCGTCGGCATCGCCGGGGTCTCTGGCAACGGGCAGAGCGAATTGCTGGACGTGCTGTCCGGCCTGATGGCGCCCGATGACGGCGAACTGGTGCTGGGCGGCAAGCGCTTCACGCCGAAGCATTGGCTGGATACGCGCCAGGCCCGCGCCCTGAAGCTGGCGCATGTGCCTGAAGACCGCCACAAGCGCGGCCTGGTGCTGCCGTTCGACGCCTGGGAATCAGCGGTGCTGGGCTACCAGGACAGCCGGCGCTACAGCCTGGCCGGCTGGATGCGCCAGCGCGCGATGCGCCGCGACTGCAGCGCCATGATGGAACAGTACGACGTGCGGCCGCGCAACCCGCAACTGCGCAGCAGCAAGTTCAGCGGTGGCAACCAGCAGAAATTGGTGCTGGCGCGCGAGGCGGCACCGCAGCCATCGGTGCTGCTGGTGGGCCAGCCCACGCGCGGCGTGGACATCGGCGCCATCGAGTTCATCCACGGCCGCTTGCGCGCCATGCGCGACGCCGGCGGTGCGGTGCTGGTGG
>JBBSCX010000070.1:0-12415 GCA_038249905.1 Burkholderiales bacterium | reverse complement strand
CGCCGCGAGACAGGGCAGCGGGTGCCGGTCCCGGCCCGATACCGGCCCCGGAAGGGACGGAGAAGTCGGCGACGGCGTCGACACCCGCCCGCCCCAGCAGCCAGCGTCCCAGCGCCACCGCAGCGACGGCGATGAGCACGTTGCTAGGGTCCGGCCGCAGCCCGGCGACGAAGAGCTTGCCCGCCTCCAGCGCCAGCACCAGCACCACGGCCGACAGGGCGGCGTGGCGCGCCGACCACCCTCGCGCCCAGGCCAGGCCCGCCAGCGGCAGGTACATCAAAGCGACGCTGAGCACGCTGGTCAGGGCCTGTTGCTCGGTCAGGTAGTAGTGGTAGTAAAAGGGCACGAAGCGCAGCGCCTGCAGCGTGCCGGCGGCGGCGTCCACGCCCGCCCAGTGGCTGACGAGTCCCGGCAGCAGCCGGTTCGTCCAAAGCAGCAGCAGCAGCCACAGCGGCACCCACAGTGGCGTCCAGTGCCGCAGACTTCGGCTCCAGCCAGCCGGGCCTGCTGCCGCCAGAAGTGGCAGCGCGGCAGCGCCGGCCGCGGCGCCGAGCGCGCGCGTCAGCAACGACACACCCTGGCTGGTGCCCGACACCAGCAGCATCTGCGCACCTTCGACAACAAGACCGAACCCCAGCCCCAGCAGCGCCGCGCCGCCGACGCGCCAGGCCACTGAACGCGCGGAAAGTCGCCGCGCCAGCAGCGCGCCCAGCGGCGCTGCGATCAGCGCCTCCACGCCCAGCATCAGTGCGTCCAGCCCCTGGCCGCGGCGCGGCTCGAGCATCCACGGCGCCCACGCGGTGCCTACGCCGCCGGCCCACTTGGCCTGCAGCTCGGCCGCCGACAGCACCAGGTCGTAGGGAAACAGCGCCAGCGCCAGGTAGGCCAGCACATAGACCTCCAGCAGGTGCGCGCCCAGGTGACTTCCACCGGAACGCCACAGCCGCGACCAGGCCCCGAGGCGGCCGTGCAGCGCCAGCGCCGCGGCCACGCCCAGCGCCGCACCGATGGTCTCGGCCAGCATGTCGTTCTGCGACACCGTGCGCGGCGGAAACCACAGCTGTAAAAATTCGACCCCCACCGCCAGTGCCACGCACAGCCCCAGCGCAGCGCCGGCAGTTGCGGTGCGCGCCAGCCTGCCACCCCGCACAGGCGCCAGCGCCTGCGCGGCGATGAAGCCTGCGGGCAGGTACAGCACGCCATTGGCGATCCAGTCGGCGCGCGACGCGGCACCCAGGTCGAGGAAGGGCACCTGCAGGAAGCGCCGCCAGGCCTCGCCCAGCGTCAGCGAGGTGAACTCCAGCGGCACCAGGCTGCCGTAGGCGATCAAAGAAAAACAGCCGACCAGGGCCAGGGCCCAGATCGGCTGCATCGGCGTCAGGACCGGCGTGGGCAGGTGCCGTGCGTTGGCGCGCAGGGGTTCAGTTGCAGGCGACCTGGCCCGCCCGCACGGTGGCGCTCAGCACATTGGTCGGCGTATTGCCTTCGCCGCAGAGGTGGATGGCGTTGGACCCCGTCTGCGTCGACCGGGTTTTCGTGGCGGCGTTGGCGCTGGCGTCGCAGACGGCGAAGCGGAAGGTAGTGCCGCCGCCGTAGTCGTAGACGACGCGCGCTTCGCCACGGGTGGCCGGCACCGACCAGGTGGCGACCTGCGTGGTCGGATCGGTGGCGTGGCCGGGGCCGCGCTTCCAGTCGATGACGGGGCCGCCGGCGGCTGTCGAACCCTGGTGAAATTCCTGCCAGCTGTCGTTGCCCGCGCGTCCGCAGACAGTGCGGCCAGCCAACATCGGCACGATCTGCACCGCAGCCAGGCGCACGCCCGAGCCGCAGGGGCATGGACCGGTCTGGGCCAGCGCGGCGGCGGGGGTCAGCGCTGCCAGGCCCAGGGCCAGGCCGGCAGGCGCAAAGAGGCGAATGAGGGTCGGGCTCATGGTCTGTATCTCCTGTAGGCCATGCATGCTACGGCCTGCCCGCCGCATCGGGCCATGCGGGCGCACCCCCGAACCGGGGGTGACCTGCGCGCGGCGGTGGACGCGACGTGACGGCCTGCACGGAACGCGCTGTGAAACGCGGAAGACACCGCGTCACACCAGCACCGCCGCACACCGCGGTTATCCCAGAAAGTCCTGCGGGCTGAACGGTGCCCTGCGCACGACCTGTGGGTCGCCCCCGCAGCCCGGGCCAGTTGCGTCGCCGGTGCAAAACTGCCGATTCCGCGCTGCGCAGCCCGATGCCGCATCCGTCCCGCCAGCGTTCGCTCGCTAGCACCCGGCGTCTTCCGCCCTTGCGCGCATGACGGCGCTTGCGCCCACCCGATCCCCTGACCATGCATTCAGCCACCGCAGAGCCCACCACCGGCCGACAGCAGTCGCCCGTCACGCTGTGCCTGGGCCGGCCCCGGTTCACAGGCGCCTTCACCGACGCCTCCACGCACGCGATGCTGCAGCGCGACGGTGCCGCCGCCGCCTGGCACAGCCTGCTCGTCAACACCAAACAAGACGACCGCGCCCGCGCCCTGACCACGGTCGAGGGCTCGTTCGCTGTGGGCCTGACACTGCCTGACGGCACCAGCTTTCTAGCCGTGGACCGCTTCGCCGTGCAGACCCTCTGCTGGCGCGTCATCGACGGACGGCTTCACTTCGCTGACCGCGCCGACAGCCTGGCCGCCCTGGCGCCACGCGCCGAGATCGACCCCCAGGCCCTGTACGACTACCTGTACTTCCACGTCATCCCGTCGCCGCGCACAGTCTTCAAGGGCGTGCATCGGCTGCCGCCTGCACACTGCCTGCACTTCGACCGCGGGCAGATCGTGGTGCAGCCGTACTGGCTGCCTCGCTTCGAAGAACCGCGGCGTCCGGACTTCGCCTCGCTGGCCGCCGAATTCCGCCAGCGCGTGAAGGATGCCGTGGCCGCGCAGCTGGACGGCAGCAAGCCCGCATGCTTTCTCAGCGGCGGCACTGACAGTTCCACCGTCGCCGGCATGCTCAAGCCGGTGGCGGGGCGCGCTGCTACCTACAGCATCGGCTTCGAGGCCGAGGGCTACGACGAGATGGCCTTTGCGCGCATCGCTGCGAAGCGCTTTGGCACCGAACACCACGAGCACTACGTCACCCCCGATGACCTGGTGAAAAGCATCCCCGCCGTGGCGGCGCACTACGACCAGCCCTTCGGCAACAGCAGCGTGCTGCCGGCGTACTACTGCGCCCGGATGGCGCGCGAAGATGGTGTGACGCGCCTGCTGGCCGGCGACGGCGGCGACGAGTTCTTCGGCGGCAATTCGCGCTACGCCAAACAGCGCGTGTTCGGCTGGTATGCGGGCGTGCCTGGCCCGCTGCGGGCCGGCCTGCTCGAACCCCTGCTGCAGAAGACCCCGCTGGGCGGGCTGCCGCTGGCGCGCAAGGGCCGCAGCTATGTCGAGCAAGCCCAGGTGCCGCTGCCCGACCGCCTGCAGCAATACAACCTGCTGCTGCGGCTGGACCCGACCCGTGTGTTCAAGGCTGTTTCCTGTCGAGCGTGGACGCCGCAGACCCGCTGCGCCAGCAACGCGAAGTCTGCCCGCCCACCCAGGCTACTACGGCGAGATGGTGTGGATCCTGATGATGATGGAGCAGTGGCTGCAGGCGCAGCCGGGCACCGAACGGCTCAACGTCTGAGGGCGCTCAAGCCAGCCCACGCTGCTTCGCGTAGAGCGCGCAGGCCGCAACAAAGTCCACGAGCATCGGCACTGCGATGTGCGCCGCATTGACCGCCTCGGCCAGCACCTCGGGGCTGCGGATGTACTCATGCACCATGCGGTTGCGCAAGGCTCGAGCGGCCAGCCAGTCTTCACTGTCGACAGCGAGCAGCCCCAGGCGTGCGGCGCGCTCCAAGTTGTCCATCACACTGCCCACAGGCTCGCCCAGACGGGTTAGAAGCGCCGGCAGCAATTTGTCGCCAGCGGTGTCTTGCACCCTTGAGAACCGTGCGACGAAAGCGTCCAGCCTCTCCGCAAGCGCTGCATCTCTGCGCAGCGTCGCAGCCCGCTCGGCACCGAAGGGTGTGGCGAACAGCCGGCCATCGGTGTCCTGCAGATGCTCTGCCTCCAACTGCACGATATCCAGCAGGAAGACCAGCCGCTCGCCCTGCGCGTCCATCACGGCTCCAACCGCACACCCTCGGCGCGGGCGATGTGATGCACGGGGTCCAGCGGCGTGTGCGGGTCCACCACCATCACGTCGATGCGGCGGTCGCCCAGCAGGCGCTGCAGCCGGGCTGTCAGGCGCGTCGCGAGCCACACTGGCCGGTCCACCGGCGCGGGACACTCCACCAGCAAGTCAATGTCGCCGCCTCGAATGTCGTCGCGCAGGCGCGAGCCGAACAGGCGCACCGAAGCCTCTGGGCCCGCCAGTTCGCGGGCTGCGGTCACGATGGCACGGGCTTGCTCGACGCTCAGACGCATGAGGCCCATCGTAGCGGCCCTGGGAGTACCCGCGCGTCACACCAGCACCTCCGCACACCGCGGATGCCCCAGAAACGCCTGCGGGCTGGCGCTGGGGCCGTAGGCGCCGCTCTGGAACACGACCACCAGGTCGTCCACCTGCGCCACCGGCAGCGTCATGCGGTCGGCCAGCAGGTCCAGCGGCGTGCACAGCGGGCCCACGGCGCTGGCGACCTCGGTGTGCCCGCTCGGCTGACGCTGCACCACGGTGACGGGGTAGTTCTTGCGCACCACCTGGCCGAAGTTGCCCGACACCGCCAGCGCGTGGTGCAGGCCGCCGTCGCAGACCAGAAACACCTGCCCGCGCGAGACCTTGCGGTCCACCACGCGGCTGACATACAGGCCCGCCTCGGCGACGAAGTAGCGGCCCAGTTCGATGACAAACGCTGCCTCGGGCATCTCGCGGTCGGCGCGCTCTCGCAGCGCCGCCAGGTTGTCGCCGATCGGTGCCAGGTCCAGCCGCTGCTCGCCCGGAAAGTACGGCACGCCGAAGCCCCCGCCCAGGTTCAAGAAGCGCACTGGCCCCAGGCCGGCCGGCGCCTCGCTGGCCAGCCGCAGCGCCAGCTCGTAGCTTTTGCGCTGCGCCTCGCAGATCGAATCGGCGCGCAGGTTCTGGCTGCCGGCGTAGAGGTGAAAGCCCTCGAAGGCCAGCCCCAGCGCCACGATCTGCGCCATCGCCTCGGGGATCAGTTCGACATCCAGGCCAAACTGCTTGGGCCCGCCGCCCATCTTCATGCCCGAGCCCTTGAGCTCGAAGTCCGGGTTGACTCGCAGCGCCACCCGCGCCGGCACGCCCAGCGCCTGGCTGGCCGCGGCCAGCACCGGCAGTTCGCGCGGCGATTCCACGTTCACCAGCACCCCGGCGGCGACGGCCTGGCGCAGTTCGATGTCGCGCTTGCCCGGGCCGGCAAAGCTGATCTCGGCGGCGTGCGCCCCTGCGTCCAGCGCCACCTGCAACTCACCGGCCGAGGCCACGTCGATGCCCTCCACCAGGCCGGCCATGAACTGCACCAGCGCCGGCATCGGGTTGGCCTTCATCGCGTAGTGCAATTTGACAGCAGCGGGCAGCGCGGCGCGCAACTCGGCCACGCGGGTGCGCAGCAGGCCGCGGTCGACGACGTAGAACGGCGTCTGTCCCACCCGTTCGGCCAGGCGCGTGAGCGGCTGGCCGCCCACCAGCAGGTCGCCCTGCGCGTTGACCGGAAACTGCACCATGGGCGCATGGATGGGCGCCTGGCGCACAGTCTGAGAGGGTGGAGTGCTCATGTGCGAAGGTGTTCGAACCGGAGACCGGCAAAGCGCGTGAAGTCGCGGTCGAAGGAACTCAGTGTCGCCCCATGCTCGATCGCGATCGCAGCCAGATGGGCGTCAGTGGTCAGATTGGCGGCAGTGCCCGCCCCGATCAGCAGTGCCGACAGCAGGGCGGCGTGCCGCGGCCCCGGGTGCAGCACGGCGGCGGCCGGGTGCGACAACCAGCCGTCAACGATGCGCAGTCCGGTGTCCACAGGCATGGGCACCGGAAAGACGCGGAAGTTGGTCGACAGGCGAAGAAAGCCGATCAGCGCCACCCAGGTCAAACCCACCGGCTCGCCGCTGCCGAAAGCGGCTTCGACGCGCGCCCGCGCTCTTGCATGGTGGGGCGACTGCGCCTGACCTGCGTACACCAGGACGTTGACGTCGGGCAACCACATGGCGTTCAGCGCCCCTGCGCCAGTTTGGCGATCAGTTCCTGGTCTTCCAGTTCGTCCGCCAATGCGCCTGCCTTGGTCAGGTCGACCAGCGGCACGCCACCGTCAAAGACCTTCTGTACAAATGACTCAGGCGCACCCGCTTTACCCATGCGCAGGCCACGCCGCAGGGCATCGTTGAGAACGCGCTTGAACGGCGCGTCCTGCTCGCGCATGCAGCGCTTCAGCAGGTCCTCGACGTCGGGCTCCAAAGTCACTGTCGTTCTCATGGCATCAAAGCATCAAAATGGAAAGCATCATGATGCCTGCCGAACAGCCACGGGTCAAACCGCATGCTGTTCCAGCCACTGTGTGCTGAGCAGTTTGCGATCGATCTTGCCGTTCGGGTTGCGCGGCAGCGGTCCGGCCATCGGCACGACGCCGGCCGGCACCATGTAGGCCGGCATGTGGGCCTTGCAGTGGGCGCGCAGGGCTTCGGTGTCCAGCGCGGCGCTGCCATCGGGTGCGGTGGCAATCACCTGGATGGCCTGGCCGAGTTGCGGGTGATCGACGCCGAAAGCGACGCATTCGCCCACGAGCCGGCTGGCGTACAGCACCTCTTCCACCTCGGTCGGGCTGACGCGGTAGCCGCTGGTTTTCATCATCTCGTCGCGACGGCCGATGAAGTACAAAAAGCCCTCGGCGTCGCGCCGCACGGTGTCGCCGCTGAACACGGCAAACTCCGGCAACTGCAACCCGTCCTCGCGTCCGGCGATCCCAACGGGCAGCTTCTTGTAGCGTTCCGCCGTCTTCTCCGCGTCGCCCCAGTAGCCCAGGCCGACCAGCGCGCCGCGGTGCACCAGTTCGCCGGGCTCGTCGGGCGCGCATTCGGTGCCGTCTTCGCGCAGCACCAGGATCTCGGCATTGGGGATGGCGCGGCCGATGCTGTCGGGCCGACGGTCGACTTCTTCGGGCGGCAGATAGGTGCTGCGGAAGGCCTCGGTCAGGCCGTACATCAAGAACGGCCGGGCCGCGGGCACGCGGGCGCGCAGCGCCTGCAGCGTTTCGCGCGGCATGCGCCCGCCGGTGTTGGCGAAGTAGCGCAGATGGGGGTGGATCTGCTCCGGCCAGTCCAGCGACGCCAGCTGGATGTACAGCGGCGGCACGGCGGTGAGGCCCGTCACTTTCTCGCGCACCATGGCCTTGAGCACGTCGCGCGGCAGCAGGACATTCAGCAGCACGACGCGTGCGCCGCTGTGGAAAGCGGTGGTCAGCTGGCTGAAGCCGGCGTCGAAGCTGAGCGGCAGGGCTGCCAGCAAGGTGTCGTGCGGGCCGTTGCCCAGGTAGGAGGCCACACTTTTGGCGCCAGCCACCATGTTGCGGTGGCTCAGCACCACGCCCTTGGGCCGGCCGGTGCTGCCGCTGGTGTAGAGGATGGCCGCCATGTCGGTGTCGATGACGCGGTGGCCGGCCTGCGGGTGGTCGGCGCCCTCGGCCAACAGCCCCAGCCAGTGCCACACCGTCAACCCGACCGGCAGCGAGGCGCCCGCGGGCAGCGGGCCGGTCAGCACCAGGTGGCGCAGATGTGGACAGGCGGGCAGTTCCGGCAGCAGCGCCATCAGCCGCTCGGGCGACGTCACCAGCACCTGCACCTGGCAGTCGCGGGCGATGTAGCCCACCTGTTCGGCCTTCAGCAGCGGGTTCATGGGCACGAACACGCCGCCCGCGGCGGGCGCGGCAAAGCTGGCCACCACGGTTTCCACCCGCTTTTCCAGGTAGATGCCCACGCGCCCGGCGCGCGGCAGGCCCAGACGCACCAGGCCGGCGGCAAAGGCGCGCACGGCAGCGTCGAGCGACTGGTAGTCCAGCGTCTGGGCGCCGTCGGTCAGGGCGGGCGCGACGGGGGTGCGCTCGGCGGTGTTGAAGATGAGTTCGTGCAGCAGGGTGGATTCGGGCATGGGGGTTGGGGTGCCTACAGAGCACCCCTGCGCATTCTTGCCAAGTGCAGGCGCTTGCGCACGGCTTGCGCGCGGCAGCGGGCGTGAAGAAGTGGACCGACCGCGCCGTGCGCACACAGAAGAAGGAGCCGGCTGGCCGATGTACGGGCGCAACCTCGCCCGATGACCAGAAGAGTGGCCGGCGAACCTGCCAAAAAAAACCTGGCCAGAACGCCTGGCCAGCATGGGCCTGCGCGCTAGACTCATTGCATGCAGATCAACATCCTCGAAGCCAAAAACCAGCTGTCGGCATTGTTGCGGCGGGCCGAAGCTGGCGAGGACATTGTCATTGCGCATCGCGGCCGGCCGGTGGCGCGGCTGGTGCCCATGCGCGGGGCGCAGGCGGGCGGCGGCGACGACGACCAAGGTCTCGTCGGCTGGCTGGCCGCCAACCCGATGCCACCCCAGGTGCGTCGGCCCGCAGCCGACATCGATGCAGGCATCGCCCAGGAACGCGCGGCGTGGGACTGATCTACCTCGACACCTGCCTGCTGATCTACGCGCTAGAGGACCATCCCCGCTTCGGCTTGCCCGTGCGTCAACGGCTCGCGCAAGTGGCGCCTGAACGGCTGGCCATCTCGCCGCTGGTGCATTTGGAATGCATGGTGGGCCCGATGAAGAGCGGCAACCTGCTGCTGCAGCAGCGTTATGAAGAGGGCCTGCGCAGACTCGTGTGTCTGCCCTTGCCCGAGCCCGTCTATCTGCTGGCAGCGCGACTGCGGGCGCAGTTCGGGCTTCGCACGCCCGATGCCATCCACCTGGCTGCAGCCCAGTTCCATCGCGCCGATGAGCTATGGACCCACGACGACAGACTCGCGGCCGCGGGGGGCGGGCTGGCGCTCAACGTGCTGCAGCCCGACACCTGAACCCAAGCCGCGCAGGACATCACAGACTGGGCATCGCCGACCGCAGGGCGGGGTTCGCGTCGCCGCCTAGAATTTTGGGCTTGCACTGCCGCGGCCGAGACCACCCCAGTGGTCGCAACTGTGACGCATCGCCCACACACTCACCAGGCCCGCCTCTCATGGATGTTCAGCAGGAAGTGCTCCACGCCCTCGACGAGGCCCTGAGCCTGCGCGGCCGCGCTCTTGGTTTCACGCGCGAGACCCACCTGCTCGGCGACTTGCCCGAACTGGACTCGATGGCCGTGGTCACCGTCATCGCCACGCTCGAAGACCGCTTCGGCATCGTCGTCGACGACGACGACATCGACGGCCAGACCTTTGCCAGCGTCGGCTCGTTGACGGACTTCGTGCAGTCCAAGCTGGGCTGATCGGCCGCAGCGCTTCGCCGCGCCCCGCTGGCACACCCGCTTGCACGCCCGCATGCAGCCGCTGTACCTGCCGGTGGTTGGCCCCGACGGCCCCGCCGACGGCGTGACGACGGACACCCGCTTCGCCATCCTGCACCGACCTGCCGCTGCCCCGCGCAGCCTGGTGGTGTATGCGCATCCGCTGGGCGAGGAGATGAACAAGTCGCGCCGCATGGTGGCCATGCAGGCGCGCGCGCTGGCTGCCGCCGGGCATGCCGTGCTGCTGCCCGACCTGCTGGGCTGCGGCGACAGCCCCGGCGACTTCGGCGACGCCTCTTGGGACGGCTGGGTGGACGAGATCGCCACCGCCGCCCGCTGGCTGCGCGATGCCGCCGCCGGCTGGACTGCTGACGCCGGCGCCACACCCACCCCACCAGCCACACCGGCCACACCGGCCACACCGGCCACACCGGCCGTACCAGCCGCACCGCCGCTTGTGCTGTGGGGCCTGCGCGCAGGCGCCCTGCTGGCCGTGGCCGCCGCCGCGCGGCTCGGCACGGTGCGGCAACTGCTGCTGTGGCAGCCGGCGCCGTCTGGGCGCACCCTGCTGCAACAGTTCCTGCGCCTGCAGGCGGCAGCACAGCTGCTGGGCCGAGACGGGGATGCGGCCGGTGCCGACGCCCTGCGCACCCGCCTGGCTGCCGGCGACACGGTGGAAGTGGCCGGCTACCGCCTGGCCCCCGCGCTGGCGCAAGGACTGGAGCAAGCGCGGCTGACTCCGGTGACGGGCGTGCAGCGCCTGCATTGGATGGAATTGAGCCTGCGCGAACCTGCCGCGCTGTCGCCGGCCGCAGGCCCCGTCATCGCCGCCTGGCAGCAGGACGGCTGCGAGGTGCTGCCGCAGGTCGTCGCCGGGCCGCCCTTCTGGCAGACGACCGAGATCGAGGACGCTCCCGCGCTGATCGCTGCCACGCTGGCGGCGCTGGACCGGCCCTGGGCGCCCGCGGGCGCCCATCCCGCACCCGCGGCGCCGGTGCCGGCATGACGGCGCATGCCGCACCTCCCGAGCAGACCTTCGTCTTCACGCTTGAAGGCGACACCCTGCTGGGCATCCTGCACCCGCCGGCACCGGCGCGGGCCAGTGACATTGGCGTGCTGGTGGTCGTCGGCGGCCCGCAGTACCGCGCCGGCAGCCACCGCCAGTTCGTCGCCCTGGCGCGGCGCCTGGCGGCAGAAGGCCATGCGGTGCTGCGCTTCGACGTGCGCGGCATGGGCGACAGCAGCGGCGCGCTGCGCAGCTTCGAACACATCGACGCCGACATCGGCGCCGCCCTGACCCAGCTGCGGCAGCGCCAGCCGCAATTGCAACGCATCGTGCTGTGGGGCCTGTGCGACGGCGCCACCGCAGCCCTGCTGCACCTGCATGCCCACCCCGACGCGGCCGTGCACGGCCTGTGCCTGCTGAACCCCTGGGTGCGCAGCGAAACCAGCCAGGCGCGCACGGAGATACGCCACTACTACCGCCAGCGCCTGCTGCAACGCAGCTTCTGGACCAAGATGTTGCGCGGTCAGATTGCCGGTGCGGCGCTGCGCGGCCTGTGGCGCAGCCTGCGCGCCGCCAGCGCGGGCAGGACCAGCAACGCGGCCCGTGCGGGCAACGCGCGCAGTGCAGGCTCAGCGCCGGGCGACTCCAGCCTGCCTTTCCAGCAGCGCATGGCGCTGGCCTGGGCTGGCTTCAACCGCCCGTTGCTGCTGGTGCTGAGCGGCCACGACTACACCGCGCGTGAATTCGAGGACAGCGTCGCCGCCGACCCGCACTGGCGCGGCGCCCTGCAGCGCCCCGGCGTGCAAAGGCACGACGCAGTTGCCGCCGACCACACTTTTTCGTCCAGCCGCGAGCGCGAATCGCTGGAGGCGCTGACCCTGGACTGGCTGCGCGCCCTGCCGCAGGCGGTAGCGACGTGAGCGCCAAGGCCCCGCTGGCCCAGCGCCTGCGCCGCAGCATCGACGAACTTGGCTGGGGCGGCAGCCTGCTGCGCGGGCTGGACGTGGCGCTTCGCCGCCTCAGCGGCGGCCGCGCGCGGCTGGTGGTTTACGCGCTGACGGTGCAGCCCGTCGGCCGCAGCAACTGGCCGCCGATTCGCCCCAGCGCCAGCCTGCAGATCGACGCGCTGGGCGGACCAGGCGCAGGCGCCGGCGCCGCCATCGACGACCCGCGCCTGGCCGCATTGCCACGCCCGCGCGAGGTCATCGCCCAACGCTTTCGCGCCGGGGCCGAATGCCTGTTGGCGCATGTGCACGGTCGTTTCGCCGGCATGCATTGGCTGGCCCGCGGCCAGTACGTCGAGGACGAGGTGCGCTGCCAGTACCGGCTGGCCGACCCGGTGCGGTCGGTGTGGGACTTCGACGTCCATATCGAACCCGACTTCCGCGTCAGTCGCGTCTTCGCACGCCTGTGGCAGGCCGCCGACCAGCGACTGGCGGCCCAGGGCGTGCGCTGGACCTTCAGCCGCATCGCCGCGCTGAACCCCGCGTCACTGGCCGCGCACGCACGCATGCAGGCGGTGGTTTGCGGCAAGGTACTGTTCCTGGTGGTCGGACGCTGGCAGTTGATGCTCAGCAACCGCGCGCCCTGGGTGCATCTGGCCCCACCGCACAGCCCCGGGCCGACGTTGACGATGAAGGCGCCGCGAATGCCGCCAGTGCCACCAAAGCCACCAATGCCACCAATGCCGTCAACACCGGCCCACGCAGCGCCATCCGCCCCGCCGCAAGCGGAGGCCGTCGCGCGCAACCCGGCCGCCCTGGTGGTGGGCCTGGACAGCCACGGCCTGGCCATAGCGCGCGCGCTGGCCGACGCTGGCGTCACCGTGTATTCGCTCAAGCGCAACCTGATCCTGCCCGGGGCGCTCTCCAACCGCGTGCGCCGCATCTTCATCGTGCAGGACTTCTCCCCAGCCCACCTGCTGCAAGGACTGCGAGACGCGCGCGAGGCCCTGGCCGAGCACGATGCGGTAGTCCT
>JBBSCX010000069.1:0-12497 GCA_038249905.1 Burkholderiales bacterium | reverse complement strand
CTGGGCCTCGCCGCCATCGGCAGTGGGCACCTGCCCGGCGGGCGCCAGGGCGGTGAAGAAGCGCGCGTCCCAGCGCTTGGGCATGCCCGGCGGCGTCAGCCAGTGGGCGCTGTAGTGCAGGCCGCGCAGGTCCAGGCACAGGTCGAAGGCGCGGCAGAAGTCGGCGATGCCGACCTCGCCGTCGTTCAGCCGCGCGCGCCAGGGATGCATGTCCACCGCCATCGCGGCGATGTCGGCGGGGCCGCCGTCGGGCCGGCACGCGAACAGAATGCCGACCTCCTCGAAGGTCTCGCGCAGCGCCGCCACGGCGTAGTCCAGACCGCCCGCGGCCAGGCCCAGGCGGGCGCTGAGCGCGGCGTCGTCGGCGCCGATGCACAGCGCATGCGCCTGGCGGTCGCGGGCGTCGAGCACACCGCCCGGGAACACCGCGGCGCCGCTGCGCATGTCGCCGTCGCTGCGCTCGGCGCGCAGCAGCATCAGGGTCTGCAGGCCGGCCGCAATGCCATCGGGCGCGGCAGCGGGCGCATCGCGCAGCAGCACAAGGCTGGCCGAGGGGCGGGCACCGGCCGGGACTTCGTAGTGGGTCTTCGTCATGGGGGGACTCGTGCGCTCGGTATCGATGGCGGCGTGGCTGCGGCCTGCAGCGCCACCCCGGCGGCGAGCAATGCGTCGATCTGCGCCGCGTCCAGCCCCGCCTCGGCCAGCAGCTCGCGCGTGTGGGCGCCGGGCTCGGGTGCGGGCCCGGGCCGGGCGGCGGTGCTGCGGCTGAAGCGCGGGGCCGGCGCAGGCTGGACGACGCCGCCGATGTCGATGAAGGCGCCGCGCGCGGCGGCATGTGCGTGCTGCGGCGCCTCGGCGAAGCTCAGCACCGGGGCCAGGCAGGCGTCGCTGCCCTCCATCAGCACCACCCATTCGTCGCGTGTCTTCTGCACCAGCAAGGCGGCGATGGCGGCGCGCATCTCGGGCCACAAACCGCGGTCGTACTGGCGCTGTACAAAGCGGCTGTCGAGCCCGGCACGGGCCGCGAACCGGGCGAAGAACTTGGGCTCCAGCGGCGCCAGCGCGACATGCCGGCCATCGGCCGTGGCGTAGGTGTCGTAGAAGGGCGCGCCGCCATCCAGCAGGTTGCTGCCGCGCGCGTCGTCCCACTGGCCCGCCGCCTGCAGGCCGAAAAAGATCGAGGCCAGCGAGGCCGCGCCATCGACCATCGCCGCATCCACCACCTGTCCGTGGCCCGAGCGCTGACGTTCGTGCAGTGCGGCCATCACACCGAAGGCCAGGTACAGCGCACCACCACCGTAATCGGCGACCAGGTTCAGCGGTGGGATGGGCTTGGACGCCGCCGCTGATCCCCCAGGGCCGCCCGGGCTGCCCTGCCCATCCGCGGCGCCGATGGCGTGCAGTGCGCCGGTCAGCGCCAGATAGTTCAGGTCATGTCCCGCCGTCTGCGCCAGCGGGCCGGTCTGGCCGTAACCGGTCATGCGGCCGTACACCAGGCGCGGCTGGCGCGCCAGACACTCATCGGGCCCCAGGCCCAGCCGCTCCATCGCGCCGGGGCGCAGGCCCTCCAGCAGCACGTCAGCGCCGTCCAGCAGGCGCAGCAGGGTGTCACGCCCGGCGGGCTGCTTCAGGTCCAGCGCCAACGACCGCCGGCCGCGGGCATTGACATCGAAGCGCGGCGCCATCGCCACGCCCAGGCCGCTGGCCTCCAGCCGGTCGATGCGCACGACATCGGCGCCCTGGTCGGCCAGCAACATGCCGCACAGCGGCACGGGGCCGATGGCGGCGATCTCGATGATGCGCAGGCCGGCGAGCGCGCCTTGGGGGGTTGTCATGCATCAAGCATAAGCGCCACCCAGACGGGCCCGCGGCGCTGCGCGCCCAGCGCTCGACCGCGCGTGACTGCACGTGACGGCACGTGACTGCACGCGACAGCACAAGACAGCGCGCGGCAGCGCATGACCGCGCAAGCGAACGGCATCGTCCGCTCAGCGGTACTTCGCGGCCGTGATGAACTGCGAAAAGCGCTCGCACCAGACGATGACGCTGGTGTATTGCGCCGGGTCCACGCCCTCGGGCACCGCGACGACAAAGTTGTCGAAGGTCTTGATGTCGGCCACCCGCACCATGCCTGCCTTCAGGCGCTCGAAGTCGGCCTCGGTCTCGACGAACTCGGGCGACAGGTAGAGCTTGTAGTCCGGCCCCGGCGCCAGCCGCCCCTGCAGTGCGATGCTGCGCGCGCCGACCGAGACCGTGCCTTCGCCCCAGTGCAAGGCGTCGCTGTCCTTCAGGTCGCGGCGGAACTCCGCCCGCCAGGTGGCGGCCTGGGCCTGCGCTGCAAGCTCGGCGCTGCCGGGGCCCTCGGGTGCAATCAGGATCGGCAGCGCATACATGCCGGCGCCGAAGCCCAGCGCCAGCGCGAGCAGATGGGTGACGAGCAGAAGCAGCTTCTTCATGCTGGTGGTGTCGGCAAAGGCGGAGCGTCCTTACGCCGACGCTGACGCCGACGCCGATGCATCCCCGGCCGCCGCGATCTGCCGCAGCGCCTGTTCGTAGGCCTCGGGCGGCTGTCCGCCCTGGATCAGGTGGCGGCCGTTGACGACCACGCTGGGCACGGCGCGGATGCCCGCCTGCTGCCATTGCGCTTGCGCCGCGCGCACGGGCGCCGACCAGGCGTCGCTGTTGAGCACTTCGCGCGCGGCCAGCACGTCCAGCCCGGCGTCGCCGGCCAGGCGCAGCAGCACGTCGGGGTCGGACGGGTTCTCGCCGTCACCGTGATAGGCCTGCAGCAGCGCATGCTTCAGGCGCGCCTGGTGGTCGGCGCCGGTCTCGTCGTCCACGGCGGCAGCCCATTGCAGCAGGCGGTGCGCATCGAAGGTGTTCCACACCCGCGTGCGTTCGCCGAAGCGAAAACCCACCGCTGCGCCGCGCTCGCGCAGCGTCTGCTGGTTCTGGCGCATCTGCGGCTCGGCCATGCCGTACTTGCGCGCCAGGTAGGCCAGCGTGTCATCGCCCTCGGGCGGCATGTCGGGGTTGAGCTCGAAGGGCTGGAAGCGCAAGGTGATGTCGATGTCGTCGCCGATGCGGCGCAGCGCCTCGTCCAGGCCGTGCAGGCCGACGGCGCACCAGGGGCAGGCGACGTCGGAGATGAAGTCGATGTGCAGGGGTGTATTCATGGCCTGCATTGCACCGCAAAAACCGCAACGGCGCGCCAGGCGGGGCCACTTGCCTGCCAGGCAGCCCGGCTCAGCAGCGGCCCGAACGCCGGCTGCGCGGCTGCAGCTTGTCCAGCTCGGCAAACTGCTGCTTCAGCAACACCAGCAGAGTGCGCGCCTGCTCGACCGGCAGGCTCAGCACGCTGACGCCTGCGGCTTCGTCGCGCGCAGCGCGCGCCTGCACCAGGGCGTCGATGGCGACCTCGATCAGGCCCCTGTCGTGCCTCATCGACTTCAGGCGCTGCACTTCGATGTCGTAGGTCTTCACACATGCTCTCCTGCGTTGGGCAGGCCGGATTGTCCCAGCGGCGTGTCAACGGACGCCCAAAAAAGGGCCGGCCTGGTTCTGACCCGCCGGACGCGCTGGATGCGCTGGATGCGCGGGCTGCGCGGGGTCAGGCCCCGCGTGCTTGTTGGCCTGCGGTCCGCCCTGCGGGATCGAGGCCTCCACCACCGTCCCCTGGCCCGGGGTGCTCATCACGCGCCACTGACCGCCGACCGACTCCACGCGGTAGCGCATGCCGACCAGCCCATGTGCACCCACCGTGCCCGCACCGGGCCTGAAGCCCCGGCCGTCGTCGGTGATGCGCAGCAGCACGCCGCCGGGCGCCTGCACCAGGCTCAGCGAAAGGCTGCGTGCCTTTGCATGTTTGGCGGCATTGGTGAAAGATTCCTGCACCACGCGGTAGACCACGATCTGCGCCGCGTCCGACAGCGCCACCTCGTCGATCTGCACCCGCACCGGCAGGCCCGAGCGTTGTTCGAAGTCGCGCGCCTGGATCTCGAGCGCCGCCTTCAGGCCCAGGTTGTTGAGGGCCGAGGGGCGCAGGTCTTCGATGATGCGACGCTTCAGCGCAATGCCCTGGTCGATGCTGGCGTTCAGATGGGCCAGGCGTTCGCCCACATCGGGCGTGGCAGCCTGTGCCGCAGCCAGCGCCCGCTTCAGCCGTGCGACGTCGAACTTGGCCGCCGTCAGCAAAGCGCCCAGTTCGTCGTGCAATTCACGCGCCAGATGGCCGCGCTCGTCCTCGCGCGCCGTCTGCAGGTGGCGCGCCAGTTCGGTCAGCTCGGTCGTGCGCTCAGCCACTTCGGTCTCCAGCAGGTCGCGCTCGGCCTGCAGGGCACGGGCGTGCTGCCCCTGCGCGCGCTGCAGCACGGCCGTGTTGCGGAAGAAGAAGACCAGTGCCAGCAGGCTCAGCAGCGTCATCGCACCCAGGCTCAGGCGGCTGGCGTTCAGCGTCTGCTGCACCTCGGCGCGTCCGATCTTCACGGCCCGCTCCTGGGCCGCCAGCAGCGTCTCGGACGCAGTGCGGGCCTGTTCCATCTTCTCGCGCCCGATGTCGGTCAACACCACCCGGCGCCAGTTGTCGTCGGACCTGGTGTCGTACAACGCGATGATTTCGGTCACCTCGGACAGTCGCTCCAGCGATCGCCGGGACAACTCCTCGACCGTCGCAGCCAGCGCCACGTCGGCCGCGTGGTGGCGGCGCAGCAACTCGATGGCGCGGGCGATGTCAGTGGGCACCTCGGCCAGCGGCTGCAGGTACTCGGGGCGGCCCGTGATCAGATAGCCCCGCTGCGCGGTCTCGGCGTCGAGCAGGCGGCGCATCACCGTCTGCACCGCGGCGTTGGCCTGGCCGCGCTGTGCCATGCGCTCCAGCGATCCCAGCGCCCGCTGCGACGACATTTCCGAGATCAACAACACCAGCGCGGCCACCGCCACCGAGAGCACGATCCACAGCCAGGCCGGCCTGCGGTTCATGCGCTTCACGCGTGGCGCGGGAGCCAGCAAAGCCGGGCCAAGCCTGGATTGCACGAGGGGCGGGGCACTGCCGGTTCGCAATCAGCCCAGCGCGGCCGGAACGGTGGACGTGCCATCGGCCAGCTGCCCGCAGTAGGCGACCAGGTCGTCGATCTCATGGCTCTTGTCGAACACGCGGTCGGCGCCCAGCTCCTTGCAGCGGCGCCGCATGTCGCTGGTGGCGTAGTTGGTCAGCACCACGCGCTTGGCATGCAGGCCGGCCTGGGCCGCGGCACGCAGCACGCCCAGCCCCGAGCCCGATTTCAAAAAGATGTCGATGATCATCAGGTCGCAGGCCGCGGGCGCTCGCGCCATCCACTCCAGCGCCGCGCCCTCGTCGGCCACGGCGCCGATCACCTTCACCTCGGCCAACTCTTCCAGCGCCGCGATCAGGTTGTCGCGGATCACAGGGCTGTCCTCGACGATGAAGGTCTTGACGGGCGGCATGGGCAGGGCGTCGTCGTTGGGGCCGGGCCCGTCCGGCCCCAACGGCCCACCGGGACGGTGACCTGCAAGTATGCCCGCCGCCGCGGTCATGCAGGCCTTCCCGCCGTCGCGGCCATGTCAGCTCTTCAGCTCGAGTCGGTTGTCCACCGACCGGACACCATCCTGCGCCGCCGCCAGCGCCGTGGCGCGATCGCGGGCGGCGGCATCGGGTGCCGTGCCGATCAGCGCGACATGGCCGTCCTCGGTTTCGACGTTGATGGCCATTGCGCTGAGTTGTGCGTCCTTGGACAGTTGGGCGCTGACCCGGGCCGTGATGGCCATGTCGCGGCTGGCATCGGACACCTTGTCGGAGGCGCGGCCGACCGCGTCCCTCGCGTCCTCGCCCATGGCGCGGGTTCCGGCGCTCACCTCGGCCGCGGTCTGCCGGGTTCTGTCGACAGCCCGGTCCAGCGCCTGGCCCGCGGTCTGGTCCGGGGAGGGGCCGCACGCAGCCAGCACAGCGATTGCGACGACGCTGGCCACCAGGGCCAAGGGGGATGAAGTGGGGTTCATGAAATGTCCGGGCTTCGGCCTTTTTCGGCTGTCTTCTGTTTCGCCATGTGTGGCGCCATGCGATGTCGGTCGATGGCAGTGGCGCTGCCGCCGGCGCGACCTAAGATGTGGCGGGCGGTCTCGCTCGCCGGCGGCAGCTTTTGGCGCCGGAGCCCGTGCCAGAGCACCGAAGCGCAGACTCACTTTAGGATTCGAGGGGTGGGGCTGTGGGTCGGCCGGCGGCGCGGTGAGATGTAGGACGACACCCCAGCCGTCGCCGGCGCCGATTTCGGCACCGGGTGGCAGCGACAAAATGGCCTGCCGGAGCCCGCCCACCGCAGGCCCTGCATGCCCATCGAGGAGGAGAAAGCCATGATCAGAGTCGGCATCGTCGACGACCACGCCATCGTGCGCACAGGCCTGCGTCAGTTCTTGTCCGAACATGTCGACCTGCGCGTCACCGGCGAAGCCAGCAACGGCGTCGAGGCCCTGGAATTGGCGCGTGGCGGCGAGATCGACGTGCTGCTGCTGGACATCTCCATGCCCGACCAGGGTGGTATCGATGCGCTGGCCGCGATCAAGGCCCGGTTTCCGGATCTGCACGTGTTGATCCTCAGCGGCTTTCCGGAAGCGCATTACGCCACCGCGCTGCTGCGTCAGGGGGCCAGCGGCTACCTGAACAAGGAGTGCGACCCCGAAGAGATTGCCAACGCCATCCGTACTGTGGCACGGGGGCGCAAGTACATCAGCGCGGCGATGGCAGAAGTGCTGGCCGAAAGCGCGGCGGGCGGCCAGGTCGACCGCCCGCTGCATGAGACGTTGAGTGAACGTGAACTGCAGGTCTTCCTGCGCCTGGCCAAGGGCGAGACCATCGGCCACATGGCCGAGGCCATGTTCCTGAGCGTGAAGACCGTCAGCACTTACCGCACGCGCGTGCTCGAAAAGCTCAAGCTGGCGAGCAACAGCGACTTGACTTACTACGCGCTGAAGAACGGCCTGATCCAATAACGGTCAGGCCGTCCCAAACCCTTCGCGCCGTTCAACCGTCGCGACGGCGGCCGGTGGCGAACACCAGCAGGCCGGCGATCAACGCTCCGACGGCGACCGCCATCAAGACCGACTTGCCCGGCTCTTCGGCGACATAGCGCCGACCGCGCTCCTGCACGGCATGGGCGTTGTCGCGCACGGTGCTGGCGGCATGACGGGCCTGCTCGCGCACCGACTGGGCGTTGTCGGAGAGCGTGCGCATGCCGCGGGAGGCCGCATTCTCGATGCTCCGTGAGGCGTCGTCGACGGCCTCCATCGCGCTTTCGCGGGCTTGGCGCAGGGTGGTGGCGTTGCTCATGAATGACTCCTGAAGTGCGTGAACGAGGGTGGAAAGAAGCGGCAGACGCAGCGAACCGCGATCAGCCGCGTCGGCGGAACATGTTGACGAGGACGCTGACGATGGCCAGTGCCAGGAATACGACAAACAGGATTTGCGCGATGCCAGCCGCGCCAGCCGCCAGCCCGGAAAATCCGAACAGCGCAGCCATCAGCGCAACGGCGAAGAACACGACGGCGTAATGCTGCATGGCAGTGTCCTTCCGGGGCTGTGCGGGATGGCTGTGCGGAATGTCAGCCACAGTGCTGATGGCATTAAGCGTACGGCGACGCAAAGCGGGCCGCGACGTCACAAGGGCGCATGCGCGCGTCGGTCAGAGTGGCACGGGCTTGTAGGACAAGAGGCACCGCCAGGTGCCTTTGCGATACAGCAGCGGTGGAACCACCGTGACGGGCGACGATGCCCTCCCGGGCCGGGGCATGGTGCGTCGCAGCCAGGTCAAGCGGGGATGAACAGCGTCCTGGTGGGCCACCGCCAAATTGATCCTTGCGTGGGTGCGGCAGCGAACGGTGCACAACGTCCGCGGGTCGTCACACTGAGCCATGACATCGCCTCATTCGCTGCCTCAACCCTTCTCACCGCCTGATCACGTCTCGCGATCGATGGCAGGTCATTGGCGTACCGGCCTGTCGAGGTTCGACGAGCTCACAACCGGTACCAAAGGCTTGTGGCCCCCCTGGGGTCGCCAGACGGTACCCATTGCCGCGTCATCGGCCGGTGACGAAACGCCGATGAATTCACCCTGCCTATGAGCACCCCTCATGTTTGGGACGCGCCCAACTCGGCTGCCGCGGGCGTTGTCATCGTGCACCAGGATGCCGCAGCGCGCATGGTGCCCGACGGGCCGCCGTCGCCAGAACGGAAACTGGCCGACAGCGCCGCCTTCGCCCGTTCGGACGATTGATTCCGATGGTTGCATTCCAGGTCAGCGACATGACCTGCGCCCGCTGCGCCAGCGCAGTGACCAAGGCCGTGAAGGCTGTCGACCGCGCGGCCCTGGTCAGCGTGGACCTTGCAACCCTCACGGTCGAGATTGAACCCAGCACGGCGAGCGCGCGACAACTCAGCGATGCCATCAAGCAGGCCGGCTATTCGCCGGTCGCCGCCTGAGATTGCGGCGCCCCTGGGTAGCGCGACCAGTGCCCAGTCATGCCGACCCCGATTGCTCATGACCGCGGCAGACAGGAGGCCCCGATGTCGTCAGTCAGCATTTTCCTGTTCCGACGCCCTGAGCCGATCGGCGGGCGGCTTGCGTTGCAGCGCGAGCCGCGTTCACCGGCCGCCAAGTCTGCCTTGCGGTGCCAGCATCTGTGCCAGCAGGCAGGCTGCCCGGCGGACTGCGCCGCGTTCGGTGGCGTGGCCACCGGCGACGAAGTCGTCGAGCGTCTGCGCAACGTGGTCCGCCAGCCCGTTTCCTTGCTTGCGCGGTGGATCGTCGACCGGCAGGTGATCGCGTTCACGTGTCAGGCCGGTGTCCTGCTGCCGCTGTTCCAGTTCGACTTTGCGGGGGGACGCATGCGCAGCGGCGTCGTGCCCGCGATATCGGAACTGGCCGGGGTGATGAACGACGACGAGATCGCACGCTGGTTCGCGCAGCCGAACAACTGGTTGAACGGCGCCGTACCGGCCCAGACGATTTGCACCGATGCGCAGGCCGTGCTCGCAGCAGCGCGAACGGATCGATTCGTGGTCAACGGCTGAGTGTCGGTGCAGGGCCGTGGTGCTCAGCGACTCGGGCGTCGGGAACGGCGATATCGTGCGCAGTCGTACAGACGCCCGTGCAGCGAAGGCTCAAAGTCACTTTTCCCCCCACCCGATGCCGCGTCGTTGCGGCCCATACAGGAGACCCCATGAGCACGAACTACGTCACCCGCGACACCTTCGGCATGTACGCCAACGGCGACGATGGCCCCGGCCCTCAACTGATGGGCGCCGACACCCTGATAGGCAACGATGTCTACAACAAGGACGGCGAGGATCTGGGCGACATCAAGGAACTGATGATCGACATGAGCTCGGGCAAGATCGGCTACGCCGTGCTTTCCTTCGGCGGCGTGCTCGGCATGGGGGACAAGTTGTTTGCGGTGCCCTGGCGCGCACTGACACTGGACACGGTCAACAAGCGTTTCACGCTCAACGCGCCGAAAGCCACATTGAAGGACGCGCCCGGTTTCGACAAGGACAATTGGCCGCCCATGGCGGACGAGGCCTGGGCCACCGGTGTGCACACTTTCTACGGCACGCCTTACGAGGTCCGCTGAATGTTGTCCCGCTTCGGGCGGGTGCCCATCGGAGCCAGCGACCCCGCTGGCTCCTGCTGACGACCGGCGTCAGGCCAAGGTGCGCAACGACCGTTCCCGGTCCCATTGCCGCGTCTTGGCGGCAGTCAGGAACTCGGCAAGCGCCGTGACCGCCACCACACCTGCGCAGGGCCGGACCCCGCACGCTTGCAGCAGGTCCTGTCCCCCTGCATCGACGGCCAAGGCCTTCAGGTGGCCGTAGGCATCCCGAACGAAGTCGACCGCGGCCGATTCGGCCGCAAGCATCTTGGCGGCCTGCGCTGAAATCACGATCGCGACGGCGTCGAACATCACCGAAGGCGTACCCGCGAGCTGGCCGTCAACGGCCAGTCTGGAACCGTCAGCCAGCGTCACGCCGCCGACGCGGGGTGCCACGAGCTTCACGCCAGCGCCAGCTTCCATCACGGCCTTCTTCAATGCGGCGATGGCATTGCCGTCGGAGCCATCGGCAACCAGGATGCCGACGGCACGCCCGGCCAGGGTGTCCTTCATCTTGCCGATGATCTGCAGCGCTGCCGAAGGTGGAAAATCTTGCACGGGCTTCGCGCTGGGCGGTGCCGCCGGCAAGGCTGCCAATCCCAGCCCATCGGCCACGCGTTGCGCCAGTCCCTCATCCACATGGCGCAGGTGACCGACCATGGCCTGCGTCACATGCAGATGTTCCACCTTCGACAATTCGAACACCAGCGCTGAAGCGATGTGCGCTTGTTCGTGGACGGTCTGGCTGCGCCAGAACTGCCGCGCCTGGCTGTAATGGTCGGCAAAACTCTCGGCACGGATGCGCCCCTTTGTGCCGCTCTCGGCCACCGCCGCAGAGGTGAAGCCCGTGGCGGCCGATTCACGCGGTGAGTCGGCGGCCAGCGAACTGGGCTCATACGCCACCCGCCCTGAAGGCTGCGCCATCTGCATGTGCCCGTCGCGCTGTTGATGGGCGAACGGGCATTTGGGCGCATTGATCGGCAATTGAGCGAAATTGGGCGAACCCAGCCGCGACAACTGGGTGTCGAGATACGAAAACAGGCGTCCCTGCAGCAAGGGGTCGTTCGAGAAGTCGATGCCCGGAACCAGGTGCGAGGGGCAGAACGCCACTTGCTCGGTTTCGGCGAAGAAGTTGTCGGGCCAGCGATCCAGCACCAGCTTGCCTATCACGGTCAGCGGCACCAGTTCTTCAGGGATCAATTTGGTGGCGTCGAGGTGGTCGAAGGGGAAGGTGTCGGCCACTTCCTGCGTAAATAGTTGCACCGCGAACTCCCATTCGGCCGTCTGGCCGGCGCTCAGGGCTTCGAACAGATCGCGGCGGTGGAAGTCCGGGTCAGCGCCGGCAATCTTGACGGTCTCGTCCCAGACGGTCGACTGCAGGCCGAGCTTGGGCCGCCAGTGCAACTTGACGAAGGTGGATTCGCCGGCTGCATTGACGAGCCTGAAGCTGTGGATGCCGAAGCCCTCGATCATGCGCAGCGACCGCGGCAGGGTGCGGTCCGACATGATCCACATCACCATATGCATGGACTCTGGTGTCAGCGAGATGAAGTCCCAGAAGGTGTCGTGCGCAGTGGCGGCCTGCGGGAAACCTCGGTCGGGCTCCATCTTCACAGCGTGGATCAGGTCGGGGAACTTGATGGCGTCCTGGATGAAGAACACCGGGATGTTGTTGCCCACCACGTCCCAGTTGCCTTGTGAGGTATAGAACTTGATGGAAAACCCGCGCACGTCGCGCGGGGTGTCGACCGAACCCGAACCGCCGGCCACGGTGGAAATGCGGCTGAAGACCGGCGTCTTCACACCCACTTCGGTCAGCACCTTGGCGGTGGTGAAGGCCGCGAGCGATTGTGTCAGTTCGAAGTGCCCATGCGCGCCCGAGCCGCGAGCGTGCACGATGCGCTCGGGGATGCGCTCATGGTCGAAGTGGGTGATCTTCTCGCGCAGGATGAAGTCTTCGAGCAAGGTCGGGCCGCGCGCACCCGTGCGCAACGAATTCTGGTTGTCCGATACGGTGACGCCCTGCTGCGTCGTCAGCGGCGCATGGGCGCCTTGCGCCTGTTCGTGCAATTCGCCTCCTGCGCTTGAACCCGGATCCTGCATTGCCGATGGCTTTGACCTTGTCTTGTTCACGCTCATTGTCCTTGCAGGTGTTTGGGGACGGCCAATGGCGTCCGGGCATGCAACCACCAGGCTGCACTGGGCACCCTATGGCCGCAGCATCGGCCCGTCGGTTCGGCAGCGCACCGATGGCCGGCGGCCGGGATGCCAGCATGCGCAATGCGACACTCACCCGCCGTTCGTCCCGCCGTTCTTCCCCCCATTTGCCGCGTCGAGCGCGCCCGGGAATGAGCCGCGCCACGCTGCCGGGAGCCGGCATGTTCATCCGCGGCATCGGCACGGCCACGCCGCCGACGCGTTACACCAAGGCGGAATGTCTGAACGCGTTCGAGCAGTCGGACTGGTTCGGCCGCCTGGACGCACGGTCGCACCTGATCGCCCGCACTGTGCTTCAGCGCGACAACGGCATCGATGCACGGCGCCTGGCGGTGGACACCCTGGACGAGGTCTTTCGCATCGACCCCGACACACTGGCGCAGCGCTTTCTGGCCCACGCCCCGGCTCTGGCGGCCGGCGCCGCACTGCAGTCGCTGCAAGTCGCCGGCGTGGCGGTGCAGGACATCGACGCCGTGGTCGTCAGCACCTGCACCGGCTATCTGTGCCCGGGGCTGTCGGGCTATGTGGCCGAGCGCCTGGGTTTGCGCGCCGATGTGCAAGCCTTCGACCTGGTGGGTCAGGGCTGTGCCGCAGCACTGCCCAACATGCAGCTGGGGCGTGCG
>JBBSCX010000068.1:0-12757 GCA_038249905.1 Burkholderiales bacterium | reverse complement strand
CGCGGGGACGGGCGTGGTGGGTATGGCCGTGGCGGGGGCGGGGGCCGGGCCCCAAGCGGCATCTGCGCTCTGCGCCGGCCGCGGCGCCGCGGCCGTGCGTGGCGGCAGTTCATGCAGCCGCCAGGCGCGCCCACGCCCCAGGGCCCAGACGATGCTGCGCCAGCGCGCACCGCCGGGGCTGCGCAATGTGGTCTCGACGCGCCCGCTGGCCTTCAGCGCCGCCTGCAACCATTGCGCTGCGGCGCCGCCGAGTCGGCCGGTGGCGGCGGCGGCGCCGTGCCCGGGCTCGATGCCGCTGGCGCGCACGGCGGCCGGGTTGCTCCAGCGCAGCACGCCGGCCTCGTCGAACCAGCTGAGCGCCTCGTCCACCTCGTCGAGCAGGCTCGACAGCAGCTCGGCTTCTGGGGTCGCAGCGGCCAGCCCCAGGCCGGTGCCGGCATCCACGCTGTGGCTCAAGCCTGCGGCCTCAATCCAGCTGCCGCGCGGCGGCCAGCGCCGCCAGCACTGCACGGTTGAGTTCGGCCGGCGCAATCAGCAGCGTCTCGGCCTGCTCGCGGATGTCGTAGGCCGCGGCGGCCTCCACCGCCTGCACCAGGGCCAGCAGCGGCGCATGCGGCCCGCCTTCGCCGCGCAATGCCTGGGCCACCCGTTCAGGCACCGGCACGCTGGCCAGCAGCTCGGCCATGGGCTGGCCCAGCAGGCGGTCGAGCAGCGAGAACACGCCGCAGATGAAGAGCTCGCCGCGCAGTTCGGCGTCGCCCTGCTGGCGCACCAGTTCTTCCATCAACAAGCCGCGGCGCACGGCCGCGAACAGCAAGGGCCGGGCGTTGACGTCTCTGCTGGACGAGGCCAGCAGCAGGGCCAACCAGCGCTTCAGCCGCTGGTAGCCCAGCAGCATCAGCGCGTGGCCGAAGGAGTTGATCTCCACCGACAGGCCGAATGCCGGCGAGTTCAGATAACGCATCAGGCGAAAGGCCAGGGTCGGGTCGCGCTTCAGGATGGCCTCGAGCTGCGGCACCGGCGCTTCCTTGTCGACCGCCGACATCAGCGACATCACCACCAGCAGGTCGGCCGGCACGCTGCGGCGGGCGCCGGCTGCGGGCAGGTTGTCGTCGAAGGGCCAGCCGGTGACGGCCAGGGCGCCGGCCTTGAAAGCCGCCTCGGCCGCGGCGGCACTGCGCACGCCGTCGCACACCAGCCCCGTGGCTGGCGCACCCGGAAGGTCGGTTGCCAGAGCAGGCGCACCCACCTCGGCAGCGCCCAGCAGACGGTGCACGAAGCAGCCCGCCAAGGCCGCAGGCAAAGGCGCCCGCGGGCGACCCTGCAGCAGCAGCGGCGTGCCCCGGGCGCGCAGCGCAGCCAGCATGGCGGTCAGAGCCGGGTCGGCGGCGATGAAGGCCGGCACTTCCAGCAGCACCTGCGCGCCGGGCCCTGCCGCCATGACCGCGCGCAGCAGGTCCTCGCCAGCGATGGTCAGCAGCAAGGGGCTTTGCAGTTTGGGCGCGGCGGTGGCCGCACGGGTCGGCGCGGCACTGGCCGCACTCGCATTCGCACTCGCACTCGCATTCGCACTCGCAGCACTCCCTCCACCCGCAACAGCCGCAGCACCCGCAGCACCCGAACCGGACCCATCCAGCGCGCGCAGGCTCAGCTGCAAGGGCGCCGCGCCGTTGTCTGCCGCGCCGTCGGGCCGCGGCCACACGCGGTCCAGTGCGGACAACAGCGCGCCGGCATCGGGCGTGCCGGAGCCGGGCTGCGGGAACACGGTCAGGCGCGTGCCGACCACTTGGCGCTGCCGGTCGATCAGCGGTGCATAGGCCAGCGTGAAGGCGCCCAGGTCGGAGGCTTCGGGCATCGGGTCGGGGTCTGGACGGGAGGAATGGGCCTGCAGGCCCGCGTACCGCGCTTGGATCCGATCGGGTCAGTGCACGTCGGCCGTCAGGCGCGAATGGGGAGCTGTGCGGACTGTGCGGACCTGGCGGGCTCAGCGCAGATAGTCGAACAGCGACATCTTCTGCACCGAGGCGTAAGTCTGCAAGGCGGCATCGTAGCTGGTCTGCACGGTCTTGAAGCTCGATATCGCCTGCACCAGGTCGGTGTCCTGGGCCTCGGCGCGGGCCGCCTCGGCGTCCAGGCCGGCCTGCGACAGCCGCTGGCTGATGCCGTCGATGCGGTTCAGCGCCACGCCGGTGCGCGAGCGCCAGCCCGCGAGGTGGTCCACTGCGCTGTCGATGCCCGCCAGGCCGGCGCTGATGGCGTCGGCGCGCTGGGTGCTGTCCAGGCTGTCGTCGCCCAATGTCGCGACGACCCGGTCCAGCAGGTCGAAGACCGAGGCCGTCTGCCCCGGGTTGGCCGGGTCGGGCACCTCCAGCCAGGTGCGCTGGCCGTCCAGCGCCAGCAGCGTCGGTTCACCGGCGTCGCCCTGCAGCAGGCCCGGGCTGCCCTGGAACGCCACCCGCGGCGGCAGGTAGGCGGGGTCGCCGGGCGCGCCCTGGGCGGGCATGTCCAGCAGCGGCGTGAGGTCGCTGCCCTGACCGCCGAACAGAAAGCGCCCGGCGCCGTCGTCGCGGTTGGCCACCGCCAGCAGGTCGCCGCGCAGGCCCCGCACCGACTCGGCCAATTGGCGCCGGTCGGCCGCGCTGAAGCTGCCGGCGCCGGCGCGCATGACGAGTTCACGCGCCTGCTGCAGCATTTCGCCCGCATCGCCCAGCGCCTGCTCGCCCAGTTGCACGGCGTTGCGGCTGACATCCAGCGCGCGCTGGTTGGCCTCGTTGCGCTGCATCGCCGCCAGCGCGCGCTCGGCACGCGCCGCGCCGCCCGGGTCGTCGCTGGGGCGGGTGATGCGCTTGCCGCTGGTGATCTGGTCCTGCAGCCCGGCCAGCTGTTGCTGGCGCTGCTGCAGCACGGCAATGGCGTTGGCACTGGCGTTGGCGGTGGTGATGCGCATGGCGTACCTTTTCGGAGTTACCTGCCGGTGACCTGCAGCACGGTGTCCAGCAGCGACTGCGCCACCTGCAGCACCTTGGCGGCGGCCTGGTAGCTCTGCTGGTAGATGATCAGCCGCGCTGCTTCTTCGTCCAGGTTGACGCCGGCCTGCCCGCCGCGGGCGGCCTCGGTCTGCTGCGCCACGGCGGTGGAGATGTTGGCCGAGGTGCGCGCGGCCTGCACCCGCACGCCCACCTCTGACAAGGCCAGCGCGTAGATGTCGGTCAGGTTGCGACCCTCGGACAGTTCAGCGTCGCGCAGGCCCGCCAGCAGCAGGGCATTGCCGTTGTTCGAGCCCAGCGCCGCCGCAGGCGTGGGCTGCACCGTCAATGTGTCGCCGCTGCGCGGCACGCCCGACAGTTGCAAGGTGAAACCGTTGATGTCTTCGCCCGCCGGTGGCAGCGGCTGGCCTGGTGTCCATGTGCCGCTGCCGCTGGAGAGGACGTTCTCGGCCGCGTCCACCAGTTGCCAGTCGTAGGCGCCGCTGTCGCTGGTGAAGCTGATGCGGGCGGTGGCGCCGGGCTGCGGTGGCAGGGCGGCGCCAAAGCGCAGTTCGGCGATGCCTGCGGTGCCTGCATTGGCCGCACCTGTGCTGGCCACCAGGGCCGAGGCGGCGGCCACATCCATCGGGTTCTCGAGCAAGCCCGCCATGCCGTTGGCCGCGCGCCCCACGGCCTGCAGCAAGAAGCGGTCGGTGGCCGCGGGCGCGGGATCGGGCAGGCGCACGGTCATGCCCTGGAACTGGACCTCGGGGCCGGCAAAGCTGATGCGGTCGGCGAGGTCGCCGCTGGGACGGCCCGCCACCAGCCGTGTCAGCAGCCACTGACCGGCGTTGTCGGGGTCGGCTTCGAGCCGGTAGTCGCTGGGTTTCAGGGCCGTGGGGTCGCTGATCGCCAGCGTCACCACCGCCAGCGGCAGGCCGTCGGGCCCACGTGCGTTGCGCGCGTCGGCCAGCGCTTGCGGCGCACCCATGCGAAAAAACGGCGGCGGCGCCTCGCCCGGGATCGACCGCAGGCTCACCCCCAGCGCCTGCTGGGCGTTGACGCTCTCGCCGACGACGGCCGCGAGCCGGCCGATCAGGTTGCGCGCATCGACCAGATCTTCGTTCTGAAAGCGCAGCAGGCCGGCCAGGCGGCCGCCGCCCATCAGGTTGTCGCCCAGTTGGCGTTCGACCGTGCCTTCGCGCAAGGCCAGCACCGAGCGGCCGGGGTCGGCCGGGTCCTGCTGCAGCGACAAGGTGGTGGCGCTGGCGCCCAGCACCAGGCGCTGGCCGCCCCCGACGAACACACCCACTGTGCCGTCGCTGCTGTCGATGCGCGTGATCTGCACCAGGTCGCCCAGGCGGCCCAGCAGGCGGTCGCGCTCGTCCAGCAGGTCGTTGGGCGGCTGGCCCAGGCTCTGCAGGCCCACCATCTGGCGGTTGATGGCGGCGATGCCGCTGCTCAGCTGGTTGATCTCGCTGACCGAGGCTTGCATCTCCGAACGCAGATTGGCCTGGATGTCGTTCAGCGATCGCCCGGCCTCGGCAAAGCGCGAGGCCACCTCCGACGCACGGCCCAGCACCACCTGACGCAGCGCGATGTCGCCCGGGCGATTGGCCAGGTCAGAGAAGCTGTTCAGGAACTGCGTCGCGGCATGGCCCAGGCCGGCCTCGCCGGTCTTGAAGACGTTTTCCAGCCGGCCCAGCTGGGCGACGCGGGCACCGTCCATTGCCGAAAGTGAACTGGCGGCCGAGGCTTCGCGCGTCAGAAACACATCGTGGGCACGCGACACCGTCGACACGTTGACGCCCGCGCCCATGTAGCCCGAACCGGTGAACTGGCCCGCGGCCGTCGACAGCTCAGCCTGCTGGCGCGAAAACCCCTTGACGCTGGCGTTGGCGATGTTGTGGCCGGTGGTCTGCAATGCGGCGTAATTGGCGGTCAGGGCCTTGTTGCCCAGGACCATCAGGGTCGAAACGGCCATCGGTGTTCAGCCTCGTTCAGGGCCGGCTCAGGCCTGGGCACGTTGCAGTCGCAACGTGGTGTTGATGACGCGGCCCAGCTTTTCGGCATAGGCCGGGTCGGTGGCGTAGCCCGCTGCCTGCAGGCCTTGCGCAAAACCCTGCGCCGTGCCGGCGTTCTGCATCACGCCGCGGTAGCGCGGGCTGGTGCTCATCAGCCGCGCGTAGTCGGCGAACGAGTCCTCGGCGCTGGCATAGGCGCGGAACTTCGCCGTCACCTTCTGCGCCACGCCGCCCACGTATTCGGTGGTGGTGATCTGCGCCACCGCGCCGGTCCAGCCCGGCCCGGCCTTGATGCCGAACAGGTTGTGCGAAGGCGTGCCGTCGGCGTGGCGGATGTCCTTGCGGCCCCAGCCGGTCTCGTGCGCGGCCTGCGCCAGCATGAAGGCGGCGGGGATGCCGGTGGCTTGTTCGGCGCGCTGGGCTGCGGCGCTGTGGCGGTCGACGAAGGCGGCGGCGGGCGCCGGCAGCGCGGCGTTGCTTGAGATGCCTGAAGTGCCTGATGTGCTTGATGTGCTTGACGTGCCTGGTGAACCGGCCGCGCCCGGCACAGCGGGTGCGACGGTGCCCGGCGCGGCGCTGGCCGCCGGCCGCGCCGGCAGGCTCAGACCGCCGGCCGGCGCGGCCACTGGTGGCAGGCCCAGCTGACGTTCCAGATGCCGTGCAATGGCCTCAGCCAGCCCGCCGGGCTGACCCGCCAGCTGGGTGGCCCACTGCCCGTCCAGCATCTCGGTGCCCAGGCGGCTGCCCTCGTTGTCCAACTCGCCGACGTTCATGGTCGAGGCGCGCATGTTCTTCATCAGTTCCTGCATGAACAGGGCCTCGAACTGCTTGGCGGCCTCGCGCACGGCGCCGCGCGGGTCGTTGCCGGCGCGCAGGCGCAGGGCGTCCAGGCCGCGTCCGTCCAGCGCCAGGCCAGGGGCTGGCAGACGAGGACCCAAAGTGTCCGGAGTCATCGCGACACCTCGCACGCGCACAGGCAACCAAGCTTGCCGCCGCGGAACCGGCTCTGCCGGGCCGCTGGCGGACGGCCCCCTCGGGGGGTAGCGAGCGCAAGCGAGCTTGGGGGCCTCATATCACCTCCAGCTCGGCATGCAGCGCACCGGCGGTCTTCATCGCCTGCAGGATGGCCAGCAGATCCTGCGGTGTCGCGCCCAAGGCGTTCAGCGCCTTGACCACGTCCGACAACTTCGCCCCGGCCGGCATCTGCACCAGGGCACCGGCTTGCTGCGAGATGGCGATGTCGCTTTTCTCGCCCTGCACCGTCTGCCCCTGGCCGAAGGCGTTGGGCTGGCTGACCACCGGCGTGGTGCTGATGGTCACCGACAGGCTGCCATGCGCCACCGCGCACACGCCCAGCGTGACGGCCTCGTTCATCACCACCGAGCCGGTGCGCGCGTTCAGCACCACGCGTGCCGCCGGGCGCGCCAGCAACAGCGGCAGGTTCTCGATGTCGGCAAGGAAGCCGACGCGCTGGTCGCTGTCGGCGGGCACCCGCACACGCACGCTGCGGCCGTCCAGCGCCGCGGCCGTGCCCTCGCCCTTGGCAAGGTTGATGGCCGAGGCCACGGCGCGCGCGGTGCCGAAGTCGCTGGCGTTCAGCGCCAGACGCAGGCTGTCGCCGTCCAGCAGTGGCGTGGGCACGCTGCGCTCGACGGTGGCGCCCTCGGGCACACGGCCGGCCGAGAGGTGGTTGATTTGCACCTTCGAGCCGCCGGCCGAGGCCCCGGCGCCGCCGACGATCAGATTGCCCTGCGCCATGGCATAGACCTGGCCGTCGGCGCCCTTCAACGGTGTGGAGATCAATGTGCCGCCGCGCAGGCTTTTCGAATTGCCGATGCTGGACACGGCCACGTCGATGGTCTGCCCCGGCTGCGCAAAGGCCGGCAATTGCGCCGTTACCAGCACCGCCGCGACGTTGCGCACCTGCAATGCCACGCCGGCGGGCAGCGAGATGCCCATCTGCTGCAGCATGCTCTGCAACGCCTGGCTGGTGAAGGGCGCCTGCGTCGTCTGGTCGCCGGTGCCGTCCAGGCCCACCACCAGGCCGTAGCCGGTCAGCGCGTTGTTGCGCACGCCCTGCACGCTGGCCACTTCCTTCAGGCGCACGGTGGCACCTGCACCTGCACCTGCACCTGCACCGGCCGCGGCCGCCGCCCGCGCCGGGTGCGGCCACCACAGCGCGCTGCTGGCCAGCACGATGGCAGCGACCACGGCCCGGCGCAGCCAACGGTCGACGGAACGGCGGGGATGCGATGTCATGGCAAGGGAGCCCATCAGATCGGCAACACGCTGAGGAAGATGCGCGACAGCCAGCCCATCGCCTGCGCGTCCGCCTGGGCGCCGCGGCCGCGCTGCTCGAGCCGCACGTTGGCAATCTGCGCGCTGGGCACGCTGTTGCCGGGCTGGATGGCGCGCGGGTCGACCTGGCCGCTGAACTTCAGCACATCGACATTGCTGTTGACGCCGATCTGCTTTTCGCCCGCGATCAGCAGGTGGCCGTTGGGCAGGACGCCGCGCACGACCACGGTGATGGTGCCGCTGAAGTCGTTGCTGCTCTCGGTGGCGCCCTTGCCGGCGAAGGTGTTGCTGGACGTGCCATCGGCCCGCACGCGCGCAAAGTCGGCTGGGCGGATGCCCGGCAAGGCGCTGACCGAGGCCGCCACGGTGCCGCCCTTGTCGACCGAGCTGGTGCTCTTCTGGCTGGCGCTGACCTTCTCGACGATCTGCACCGTCAATGTGTCGCCGACCAGGCGGGCACGGTGGTCCTCGAACAGCGGTCGGTAGGCGGCCGACTGGAAGATGCTGCCGTTCTGCGGGCCGGCCGGCGCTGCGGCTGGCGTCACCGGCGGCGAGGTCTCGGCCACCTGCACGCGCGGGGCCATGTAGCTGCAGCCGCTCAAGCCCAGCACGCTGGCCAGCAGGGCCAGGGATCGCGTCAGCGCGCCGCTCACAGCTGGGCCAGACGCTGCAGCATCTGGTCGCTGGTCTGGATGGCCTTGGAGTTGAGCTCGTAGGCGCGCTGGGTTGCGATCATCGACACCAGTTCTTCGACCACGTTGACGTTGCTGCCCTCGACGAAACCCTGCAATAGCGAGCCGTAGGCCGCGCTGGCGGGCGCGCCGGCCTGCGGGCCACCGGACGCCGCCGTCTCGCCGTAGAGGTTGCCGCCGCGCGGGTCCAGGCCAGCGGGGTTGACGAAGCTGGCCAGTTGCAATTGCCCCAGGCGCTGCGGATCGGGCTGGTTGGGCATGGCCGCCGTGACGGTGCCGTCGGCGCCGATGTTGACGCTCAGTGCATTGCCCGGCACGGTGATGCCGGGCTGCACCACATGCCCTTCCTTGGTCACCAGTTGGCCCGTGGCGTCGACCTGGAAGGCGCCGTCGCGGGTGTAGCCGGTGCTGCCGTCGGGCAGCTGGACCTGGAAGAAGCCCTGGCCCTTGATCGCCAGGTCGAAGGAGTTGCCGGTCTGCTGCAACGCGCCCTGGCCGAAGTTGCGCGAGGTGGCGGCCACGCGCACCCCCAGGCCCAATTGCAGGCCGGTGGGCAGCTGCCCTTGTTCGCCGGTGGGCGCGCCGCTGGCGCGCACCGTCTGGTACATCAGGTCCTCGAACACCACGCCGGCGCGCTTGTAGCCGTTGGTGCCGACGTTGGCCAGGTTGTTGGAGATGGCGTCCAGCTTGGTTTGCTGGCCTTCCATGCCGGTCTTGGCTATCCACAACGAACGGATCATGAAGCGCTCCCTGAGCCCGCCCGCCTGGCACCGTGCCGGGCGGTCGCGCACCGGGCGCGAGGCAGCTCATGATGGTGCGGACTTGAGTCGGTCCAGCGTCTGAAAAGCGAGGCCTTTGCCGGCCTGTCTGAGACTGGAGAACGGCGACGCCGCCTTCAGTTCGTGCCGAGCAGCCTGGAAGCGGCCTGTTCGCGCTGCTCGACGTCCTTCAGCGACTTCATCTGCTGCTCGAACTGGCGCGCGGCGGCGATCATCGCCACCATGGTCTCGACCGGGCTGACATTGCTGCCTTCCAGCGCCCCGCCCTGCAGCCGTGCGGCCGGGTCGGCGGCGAGGTCGCCCTCGGCGGCCCGGAACAGGCCGTCGGCGCCACGTTCCAGCGGGGCCTCGGCGGTCACCAGCTTCAGCCGGCCCACTGGCTGGGCGCTGCCGCCCTGCAATTGGGCCGTGACGGTGCCGTCAGATGCGATGTCCAGCGTGGCGCCGGCAGGCACCGTGATGGGTCCGCCGTCGCCCAGCACGGGCAGGCCATCGGGCGTGATGATCTGACCCTCGGCATCGAGCTGCAGCGAGCCGGCGCGGGTGTAGGCCTCGGTGCCGTCCAGCGACTGCACCGACAGCCAGGCATTGCCCTGCATCGCGACGTCCAGGCCGCGGCCGGTGCTCTGCATCGGCCCGGCGCGCTGGTCGTGGCCCACGGTCGATTCGAGCGCGTAGACCCGCGTGCTGGCCCCGTCGCCCCGCACCGGCACGGCCCGGAAGGCATGCATTTCGGCGCGAAAGCCCGTCGTCGATGCGTTGGCCAGGTTGTTGGCCAGCACGTCCTGGCGCTGCATGGCCGCCTTGGCGCCGGCCATGGCGAGGTAGATCATGCGGTCCATGGGATTTCACTCCTTGTGTGCATGAAGTGCTGCCCTCAACCCACCACGGTGCAGCCCAGCGGCCGCCGCGGAACCGGCTCTGCCGGGCCGCTGGCGGCGCCCCCTTGAGGGGGAGGCGCCGCAGGCGCTTCGGGGGTGGGTCATTACCGCATGTTCACCAGGGTCTGGAGCACCTGGTCCTGCGTCTTGATGGTCTGCGCATTGGCCTGGTAGACGCGCTGCGCCACCATCATCGCCACCAGCTCGCTGGTGAGGTCGACGTTGGAGTCCTCCAGCGCGCTGGTCTGCAATTTGCCCAGGTTGCCGCTGCCGGGCACGCCCAGCACGGCCTCGCCGGAATCGAGCGTGCGCGCCCATTCGTTGCCGCCCAGCGGCTTCAGGCCGTTGAGGTTGGCGAACGTGGCCAATTCGATCTGGCCGACGTTGCGGCTGCGGCCGTTGGAATAGTTGGCCCGCACGAGGCCACTTTGCTCGACCACCAGGCCGGTCAGCGCACCGGCGCCGTAGCCGTCCTGCTCCAGCCGCGTCAGACCGAACGGCGCAGCGAACTGCGTGAAGTTGCTCAGGTCCAGCCCGACGCCGTTGATGGGCAGCGTGCCCACGCCGTTGACGACGGCGCCTGCAGGGATGTCGAAGGTGAAGGTGGGATCGACGCCGATGGGCGCCGCGCCGGTGGGCGGAAAGCTCAGCTGCGTCACCGGGATCGGCGGGTCGCCGCCCACCGGCGCGCCGTTGGCGGTGGCATAGACGTCCCAGGCCTCGGCGGCGGTCTTCTGGAAGTAGAAGGTGACGACCACGTCCTTGCCGTTGCCATCGACCGAGTTGACCGAGGTCGCGCTGTTGAAGGTGGCGGCATTGGTGAAGTCGATGCCTCCGCCAGCGGGCACGGTGATCGAGCCGCGCGAGTCGAGGTTGGCCTGCATCGTGATGGCCGCGGTGGCCTGCGGCTCGATGGCCGAGGCGCTCAGCTGCAACTCGCGCGCCTGCCCCGGCTGCACCACGCCTGCGGCGTCGGCGGCGTAGCCCATCAACTTGTTGCCCTGGTTGTTGACGATGAAGCCGTTGCGGTCGAGCTTGAACTGGCCGTCGCGGCTGTAATAGATCGAAGAGTCGCTGGTCTTGACCTGGAAGAAGCCATTGCCGCTGATGGCCATGTCCAGCGGGTTGCTGGTGGCGGTGATGCTGCCCTGGGTGAAGTTCTGCGCCACGGCGGCCACCGACACGCCCACGCCGGCCTGCTTGCTGGCGCCGACGGCGCTGGAATACATGTCGGCAAACTCCACGCGCGAGGACTTCGCACCGATGGTGTTGGCGTTGGCGATGTTGTTGCCGATCACGTCCAGGTTCTTGCTGGTCGCGTTCAGGCCTGAAATGCCTTGCTGAAAACTCATGGTGTGTCCTTGGTGGTCCTGGAGGAATGGTCAGGCCGGCAGGCCCATGGCGAAGCGCCGAACACCGCGGCCTTCGTGGCTCAGTTCGCGTTTCATTTCGCGTTTCATTTCGCGTTTCAGTTCGCGTCTGATTTCGCGTCTCAGTTGACGGCGAGCACCGCGGTGTAGGGCAGCGAGCCCGAACGCACCGTGTCCACCGTCAACTGCCCACCCTGGCTGCGCACCGCTGCCACGCGGTCCAGCATCAGCGGCGTGGTCCCCACCGTCTGCGTGCCGGCGGTGGCGTTGATGCGGAAGCGGTAGCCGTCCAGGTCGGCGTGCTCGGGCAGGCCTGCGCCGGCCCACTCGAAGCCATGGCGGCCGGCAGCCTGGGTGCCCAGTTCCAGCGTGTCGACGACGCGACCCGATGGGTTCAGCACCTCGACCTGCACGCGGTCGGCCGTGCTCACCAATTCGAAGCCGCCGATGCCCAGTTCGCCGTTCTCGCCGGCACGGGACAGCTGCGTGCCTTCGACCGTGATGTCGCGGCCGACCAGCGAGGCGCCCTGCAGCATCTGCATCTGCAGCATCTGGCCGTTCACGCCCTGCATCGTCGTGTTCAGCTTTTCGATGCCGTTGACGGTGTTGATCTGCGCCAGCTGGCTCGTCACCTGGGCGTTGTCCAGCGGGTTCAGCGGGTCCTGGTTCTGCATCTGCGCCACCAGCAGCTTCAGGAAGCGGTCGGCGCTGCCCATCTCGTTGCTGCTGGAGACCGGCGCCGCGCCGCTGCCGGCGTTGAGGGAAGACAGGCTGTCGATGGTGGTCATGGCGGGGTCCTGCGGCAACGGGGGTCAGCGGGCGGAGCTCAGCGGGCAGGGCTCAGCCCTGGCCGATCTGCAGGGTCTTGAGCAGCAGGCTGCGCGCTGTGCTCATGACTTCGATGTTGTTCTGGTACGAGCGGCTGGCCGACATCATGTTGACCATCTCCTCCACCGGGTTCACGTTCGAGAAGGTGACGTAACCCTCGGCGTCCGCGGCAGGGTGGCGCGGGTCGTGCACGCGCCGGCCGGGGCTGTTGTCCTCGGTCACGGTCGACACCTGCACTCCGGCGGCGCTGCCGGCCTGGGACCCGAAGGCGCCACCGGCGTTCAACATCACGGTGCGGAAAACGACCTGGCGCGCCTTGTAGGTGGCGCCGTCGGGGCCGGCCACGGTGTCGGCATTGGCCAGGTTGCTGGCCACGGTGTTCAGGCGCTGGCTTTGCGCGCTGACGGCGCTGCCGGCGATGTCGAAGATGCGGAACATGCTCATGGCTCAGCCTCGGAGGGTGCAGCAGGGGCAGCAGGGGCAGGAGGGGCAGGCGGGCAAGGATCAGCCCTGGTTGGGGCTCTTCATCGCGTCGAGCATCGTGCGCACATTGCCGTTGACGAAGCGCAGCGTGCTCTCGAACCTGACCGCGTTGTCCATGAAGGCCGCGCGCTCGCGGTCCATGTCCACGGTGTTGTTGTCCAGGTGGGTCTGCCCGGGCACGGCATAGCGCAGCCGCGCCGTCGCGGCCCCGCCCACGCTGGCCCCGGCCATGACGTCGGCGGCGATGTCGTGGCCGATGTTGCTGCCCACGGTCGCGCTGCCTGACATGGCGTTGCCGGACGTGGCGCTGCGGGACGTGGCGCTTCGCAGGTTGGCCGCAAAGTCGAAGTCGCGCGCCTTGTAGCCTGGCGTGTCGGCGTTGGCGATGTTGCTGGCGATGACGCGCTGGCGCTCGGCGCGCAGCACCAGCGCCTGG
>JBBSCX010000067.1:0-12899 GCA_038249905.1 Burkholderiales bacterium | reverse complement strand
TCGATGATGAGCTGGTTGATGGGCTGGAAGTCCTGGCGCTTGCGCGAGCCTTCTTCGCCGATCTTGAAGATCTTGGTCTCGGCCTCGTCGAGGATGGTGCTGACGGCGCGGCCCTGCGGATTGAAGGCGGTGGTGGCGATCTCGTCGGCGGTGGCGATCAATTTGCGCAGGATGGCGCGCTCGCGCACGATCTCGGCATAGCGCCGGATGTTGGCGGCGCTGGGCACGCTCTGCGCCAGGTCGTTGAGGTAGGCCAGGCCGCCGCAGTCGGCCGCCTTGCCGTGGCTTTGCAGCTGCTCGAAGACGGTGATGACGTCGGCCGGCTTGTTGGCCTGAACCAGGGCGGAGACGGCGCCGTAGATCAGGCGGTGCTCGTGGCGGTAGAAGTCGCTGTCGGTGACGAGATCGGCGGCGCGGTCCCAGGCCAGGTTGTCCAGCAGCAGGCCGCCGAGCACACTCTGTTCGGCCTCGACCGAATGCGGCGGCACGCGCAGGCGGGCCACCTCGTCGTCACGGACGGGGGCAATGCCGCGGGGTTCGAAGACAGTGCTCATGGGTGCAGGTTAAGCTGGACCGGCGGCGGGGGCCGTCATGGATCGCCCAGGTACGGCCGTGGCCAATGTGGGCAAGTCTGTGGATGGGCGGTGTGGATCCGGTGCACAGCGCCGGGGGCCTGAAAAGCCGAAGGCCGGCTCAGGGCCGGCCTTCGTGCACGCCCGCGATGGGCGCGGTGGGTGCTGATCGGCGCGGGACGCTCAGTCGGCCTGCGCCACCACCAGCACCGTCACGTCCACCGTCACGTCGCCGTGCGGCGAGACGCTGACGCTGTGCTCGCCCACGGTCTTCAACGGACCGTTGGGCATGCGCACCTGGGCCTTGGCCACGGCCAGGCCGGACTTGGTCAACGCGTCGGCCACGTCCTGGTTGGTCACCGAGCCGAACAGGCGGCCGTCGACACCGGCCTTCTGCACGATGCGCACGGTCTTGCCCGACAGTTGCTCTCCCAGGCCCTGGGCTGCGGACAGCTTCACGGCAGCGGCCTTCTCCAGGTCGGCACGCTTTTGTTCGAATTCCTTGATCGCGGCCTCGGTGGCGCGGCGTGCCTGCTTGGTCGGGATCAGGTAGTTGCGGGCATAGCCGTCCTTGACGCGGACGACATCGCCAAGGTTGCCGAGCTTGCCAACCTTTTCGAGAAGAATGATCTGCATGGTGTGCTCCTCAGACCTTGTGCTGGTCGGAGTACGGCAGCAGCGCCAAGAAGCGCGCGCGCTTGATGGCGGTGGTCAGCTGCCGCTGGTAGAAGGCGCGCGTGCCGGTCAGGCGGGCGGGCGTGATCTTGCCGTTCTCGCCGACGAAGTCGCGCAGCACGTCGATTTCCTTGTAGTCGATGCGCTCGACACCGGCGACGGTGAAGCGGCAGAACCGCTTGCGGCGGAACAGCAGAGCCTGGGTGTTGCGCTTCGGACGCTTGTCCTTCGAGAAGCGGCCTTTGCCACGGGGTGGGGGCATGTTGATCTCCTGAAAACGGTTCGGTTCGGGTCGTGTGGATTCGCGTCAAGCCTCAAGCTCGACCGAGGTGATGTGCAGCAGCAGGCCGCGGCCGTTGCGGGCACTGGCGACGAAACCGGCAAACAGCCCGGCCGTGCCCAGTGCCATGCCCGTCAGTGCCTGCGTGATGCCCCCGATCGCCACCGCCTTGATCTCGAGCGAGACCCGGCGGGGGTGGCCGTCTTCGCTGACCTCGGACTCGTGCTTCAGTTGCAGGTCCAGGGCCGGCAGTCCGGCGGGGGTGTAGCGCATGGCACCACGCTGAAGCAACTGCGCCGACATCACCAGACGGTTCATCGCTTGGGTGCCTCAGCAACGGGCCGCAATGGCTTCAGGCTGGCTTCAGGCGCGGGCTTCAGGCACTTTCGGCGTGGCGTTCCTTGCGCGATTCTTCGCGCTCGACCGCCTTCATCATCACCGAGGGGGTGGTTTCGGCCTTGTCGCGCAGCACCGTCAGGTGGCGCAGCACCGCGTCGTTGAAGCGAAAGCCCGTCTCCAGTTCGGTCAGCACGGCGTTGTCGCACTCGATGTTCAGGCACAGGTAATGCGCCTTGGCGAGCTTCTGGATCATGTAGGCCAGCTGGCGCCGACCCCAGTCCTCGAACCGGTGGACCTTGCCGCCGCCGGCAGTGACCAGGCCCTTGTAGCGTTCCAGCATGGCCGGAACCTGTTCGCTCTGGTCCGGATGGATCAGCAGCACGATCTCGTAATGACGCATGGGCACTCCTTGTGGATTCCCCGGTCCGGGTGTCGGACCTGTCGGGAAGCCGCCCCGGATGCGTGTGGATGGCGACAACCATCCCGTCGGGTGCGGCAAGCGAAAAGCCTGCGAGTATAGCCCGAAAGAAAGCGGCCTCCGGGTCGCCCCGGAGGCCGCTATCAACGCACTGCCCGCGGGCCGGCGCCTTGCGGCACCCGCCTCGGTGCAGCAGTCGCTCAGGCGCGCGTGGTGTTCAGGTTCGGGTAGCGCACATGCTCCACCAGTTCCTGGATCTCAGGCTTGGGCGCAGGCGTCAGCAGGCTGACGATGATGATCACCGCAAAGCCCAGCGGCACGCCGAACAGACCGGCCGAGATCGGCAGGATGCCGAACCAGGTGGTGTCGGCGATCGGGCTGGTGACGCCAAAGATGCCGCGCAGCCAGGCCTGGTTGACGACCATGTAATAAAAGGTGATTGACACGCCGGCGATCATGCCCAGCGAGGCCCCCCACCGGTTGGCGCGCTTCCAGAAGATGCCCAGCACCAGGGCCGGGAAGAAGCCACCCGCTGCCAATGAGAACGCCGCCGAGACCAGGAACAGGATGTCCGCCGGCTTCTGCGCCGCCACCAGGGCCGCGAGCAAGGCCACCACGAGCAGCAGCACCTTGGAGATCATCACCCGGCGCGAAGTCGGCGCGTTGGGATCGATCATCTTGTAGTACAGGTCGTGGCTCAGCGCGTTGGCGATGGTCAGCAGCAGGCCGTCGGCAGTCGACAGCGCCGCCGCGAGGCCGCCTGCCGCCACCATGCCCGAGATCACGTAGGGCAAGCCTGCGATCTCCGGCGTGGCCAGCACGATGATGTCGCCGCCGATGCGCATCTCACCCAGCTGGAAGATGCCGTCCTTGTTGACGTCCACCACCGACAGCAGCGCCGGGTCGACACGCGTCCAGGCTGCGATCCAGCCCGGCAACTGGTCGAATGGCGTGCCCACCAAGTTGGTGAAGACCTCGTACTTCACCAGCACCGCCAGGGCCGGGGCCGTGAAGTACAGCAGGAAGATGAAGAACAGCGACCAGGTCACCGACTGACGGGCTTCCTTCACCGAGGGGGTGGTGTAGTAGCGCATCAGGATGTGCGGCAGCGCGGCTGTGCCCAGCATCAGGCAGAACACCAGGGCCAGGAAGTTGCGACGCGAGTCGTTGAAGGCCTTCTGCGCTGCGGCGTCGCCGTCGGGGTTGCCGGCGTATTGCTGCGCGTGTCGCGGCATGCCCGCCAGTGGCCTGGCGCGGCCATCGGCAGCCGTCTTGGCCGCGGTCCAGGCCTTCTTCGCTGCGGCCTCGTCCGCCGGCACGGCAGCCAGCGCCTTCTCGGCCGCTTGCACGTCGGCCAGCGGTGCATTGGCGCCCTTCAATTCCTCGACCTTGGTTTGTGCTGCAGCACGGTCGGCGGCCAGGGCCGTCGGCACGTCCTTCAGCTTGGCGGCCAGGGCATCGGACTGGGCCTTGAAGACGGCGATGACTTCCTTTTCCTTCGGGTCGTCGATCAGCTTGGCTTCCTGCGCCGTGACCTTCTGCAGCTGGTAGCCATAGATGGCTTGAGGCACCGGCACGCCGGTCTGCTTCACCGACAGCCACACCACCGGGATCATGTAGGCCACGATCAGAATGATGTACTGCGCCACCTGCGTCCAAGTCACCGCGCGCATGCCGCCCAGGAACGAACACACCAGGATGCCGCCGAGGCCGACGAAGATGCCGATCTCGAACGCCAGGCCCGACAGCCGCGTCGTGATCAGGCCCACGCCGAAGATCTGCGCCACCACATAGACGAACGAGCACAGGATGGCGATCACGATGCCGATGAAACGCGGCAGGTTGCCTTCATAGCGAGCGCCCAGGAAGTCCGGGATCGTGAACTGCCCGAACTTGCGCAGGTAGGGCGCCAGGAACAGCGCCACCAGGCAATAGCCGCCGGTCCAGCCCATGATGAAGGCCAGACCGCCGTAACCGGTGAGGTACAGCGTGCCGGCCATACCGATGAAGGACGCGGCCGACATCCAGTCCGCGCCGGTGGCCATGCCGTTGTAGATGGCAGGGACACGGCGGCCCGCGACGTAGTACTCCGCGGCGTCGTTGGTGCGACTCATGATGCCGATGCCGGCATACAGCGCCACGGTGGCGAGCAGGAAGACGATGCCGATCGCGCCGCGCGACAGACCCATCTGCTCGGCGATGGCCAGCACGACGACGAAGGCCATAAAGCCCCCGGTGTACCAGCCGTAGACCTTGTTCAACTGGGCGCGGAAGGCTGCGTTGGCGGCCTTGCCGCTCATGCCCGCGCCGGCTTCAAACATGCCTGCCATGATTTATTCCTCCTCGGCCACACCGTGTTCCTGGTCCAGCTTGTTCATATAGCTGGCATAGAAACCGATGATGACCACATAGACGACCAGAGAGCCCTGGGCACCGACCCAGAAGCTGAACGGCCAGCCAAAGAAATTGAAGTTCAAGTCGCGGGCGAAGTACCCGACGACATACGTCACCACGAACCAGATGACCAGCAGGATCGCCGTGATCCTCAGGTTCTTGTTCCAGTAACGCCGATGGTTGTCACTCACCTGCATTTCTTCACCCCTTCAGTGTGGATAGGCCCGGCCCGGGCTATGGACTATCGATTGGCGAATGCGTCGGCTTCAGGAGCCCGTCGAACCCGTGAGCAGTCCGGTCTCGCGCTCGAGTTGCGCCGCGACCTTGGGCTCGAACCCGCGCAGGTGATGAATGATCTTCACCGCCTCCTCGGGCTGCTTGCGATCCACATGAACCCGGGCCAGCTGGTACCAGCCGTAGGGGCTCATGGGTTGCAGTTCGGTCGTACGCCGCATGGCGGTGAGCGCCTCGTCGTAGCGCTGAAGACGGATCAGCACCATGCCCATGCCGTACCAGGCGCGGTCGAGCTTGGGGCTGAGTTCGGTGGCACGGCCGAAGGCCGCGATGGCCTCTTCCCAGCGCTCGGCGGCTTCGAGCAGGTAGCCGTGGTTGAACCAGGCGCGGGCCTCGTTCGGCGTCAGCGCCACCACGCGCGTTGAATCGGCCAGGGCCTGCACCACATGCCCCGCCTGCGCATGGATATGGGCGCGACTGGCAATCGGGTACGGGTCGTTCGGCCAGCGCTCGGCCATCCGGTCGAACACGCGTTTGGCCGGCGCGGTGCGGCCCAGCACCAGCCAGGCCATGGCCTGCAATTTCATCCACCAGTAGTCGATAGCGCTCATTGGCACCCCTGCATGTTGACGCTGACGCAGTACTTCACCTTCTCGATCGTGATCACGACCCAGATGACGGCCAGCAGTAAGAAAGCAGCAATCGGCACATGCTGATCGGCGACCTGCCGCGGCGTGATCCAGCGCATGGCCTTGGTGAAGGGACTGGTGAGTACACGCAGCAGTTGGTAAAAAAAGTTCGTCTCGCGCCTGGCACCGGCGAGCACGAACAGCAGACCCTGCCCCAGCAGCGACAGCAGCGCGATCTCGCACACCAGCTTGGCAGCGGACAGGAAAAGCAGCACCGGCGAACCCCCTTGCAACGTGATGGGGGACTGTTGGCGGGGGCGCTTACGGATTTCTGACGCCAAGACCCGTGCTCAGCGTATGTCCGCTTAGGTCTTTCCCTAGGGCCATCGACTTGGGTGGCGCCGCGCACAGACAGCCAGCAGCAATGACAAAGGGCCCCGCAGGGCCCTTCGTGGGTGCACTGGACCGGACTGCGGTCAGCGCGCGGCCAGCCGGCGCCAGGTCTCGACCACCGTGTCCGGGTTCAGCGAGATCGAGACGATGCCTTCGGCCGCCAGCCAGTCGGCGAAGTCGGGGTGATCGCTGGGCCCCTGGCCGCAGATACCGACGTATTTGCCGGTGGCGCGGCAGGCGGCGATGGCCCGCGAGATCAGCGCCTTCACGGCCGGGTCGCGTTCATCGAAGTCGTGCGCGAGCTGCTCCAGGCCGCTGTCGCGGTCCAGGCCCAGAGTCAGCTGCGTCAGGTCGTTGCTGCCGATGGACATGCCGTCGAAGTGCTGCAGAAACTGCTCGGCCAGGATGGCGTTGCTGGGCACCTCGCACATCATGATCAGCTTCAAACCGTCCACACCCCGCTTCAGGCCGCGCTCGGCCAGCATGCGTGCCACGGTCTCGGCCTGCTTCACGGTGCGCACGAAGGGCACCATGATCTCGATATTGCTCAGACCCATGTCGGTGCGCACGCGCTTGAGGGCCTCGCATTCCATCGCGAAGGCGTCACTGAACTCGCCGCTGATGTAGCGGCTGGCACCGCGAAAGCCCAGCATCGGGTTTTCTTCGTCGGGCTCGTAGCGGGAGCCGCCGATCAGCTTGCGGTACTCGTTGCTCTTGAAGTCCGACAAGCGAACGATGACCGGTTTGGGCCAGAAAGCCGCGGCGATGGTGGCGATGCCCTCGGCCAGCTTGTCGACGTAGAAGGCGCGCGGGCTGGCATGGCCGCGGGCCACGCTTTCCACCGCCTTCTTCAAGTCGGCGTCGATGTTCGGGTAGTCGAGGATGGCCTTGGGGTGCACCCCGATGTTGTTGTTGATGATGAATTCGAGCCGCGCCAGGCCAACGCCGGAATTCGGCATCTGCGCGAAGTCGAAGGCCAGCTGCGGGTTGCCGACATTCATCATGATCTTGATCGGGCAATACGGCATCTCGCCGCGCTGCACTTCGGTGATCTCGGTCTCGAGCAGGCCGTCGTAGATGTAGCCGGTGTCGCCTTCGCTGCAGGCCACCGTGACCAGGCCACCCTCTTGCACACGTTCTGTGGCGTCGCCGCAGCCGACCACGGCCGGGATGCCCAGTTCACGCGCGATGATGGCCGCATGGCAGGTGCGCCCGCCGCGGTTGGTGACGATGGCGCTGGCCCGCTTCATCACCGGTTCCCAGTTGGGGTCGGTCATGTCGGTGACGAGCACGTCGCCCGGCTGCACGCGGTCCATCTCGGCCGGGCTGCGCACCAGGCGCACCGGGCCGGTGCCGATCTTCTGGCCGATGGCGCGGCCCTCGGCCAGCACCGTGCCACGATGGGCGGGGTCGGTCTTGAGCTTGTAGCGATGCTCGATCTTGCCGTCAGAATGGCTCTTCACCGTCTCGGGCCGGGCCTGCAGGATGTAGAGCAGGCCGTCCTGTCCGTCCTTGCCCCATTCGATGTCCATCGGGCGGCCGTAATGCTGCTCGATGATGACCGCGTACTTCGCCAGTTCGGCGACGTCGGCGTCGTTCAGCGAATAGCGGTTGCGCTGCTCGGGCGGCGTGTCCAGCACCTTCACCAGCCGCCCGCTGGCGGCGCGTTCGGCCTCGCTCGCGAACTCCATGCGCTGCAATTTGCTGCCCAGCACGCGGCGGATGACGGCGAAGCGGCCCGCGGCGAGCGTCGGCTTGTGGACATAGAACTCGTCGGGGTTGACCGAGCCCTGCACCACGGTCTCGCCCAGGCCGTAGCTGCTGGTGATGAAGACCACGTCCTTGAAGCCGCTCTCGGTGTCGATGGTGAACAGCACGCCGGCTGCACCCAGGTCGGAACGCACCATGCGCTGCACGCCGGCCGACAGCGCCACGTCGTCGTGCGCAAAGCCCCTGTGCACGCGATAGCTGATGGCGCGGTCGTTGTACAGCGAAGCAAACACCTCGCGAATGTGGTGCAGGATGGCGTCTATGCCGCTGACGTTGAGGAAGGTCTCCTGCTGACCGGCGAAGCTGGCATCAGGCAGGTCTTCCGCGGTCGCCGACGAGCGCACGGCGAAGGTGCAGCCCGGGTGGCCGGCGGTCAGGGCCTCGAAGCTGTGACGGACAGCGGCTTCCAGTGCGGGCGGGAAGGGTGTCTCGACCATCCAGCGACGAATCTCGGCCCCGGTCTCGGCGAGCGCGCGCACGTCCTCGGTGTCCAGCGCGGCCAGCCGCCGACTGATGCGTTCGGCCAGACCCTGGTGCTGCAGGAAGAGGCGAAAGGCATGTGCCGTGGTGGCGAAGCCGCCCGGCACACGCACGCCATGGGCGTGCAACTGGCTGATCATTTCGCCGAGGCTGGCGTTCTTGCCGCCGACCACCTCGACGTCGGTCATCCTCAGGGCTTCGAAAGGAACGACCAGGGCGGTCGCCAGATGGGTCTCAGACATGGGAAAGCTCCGTGATGTGATGAAACCGGGGCTTCCGCAGGCGCGACCACGCCCAGCCGCTGGCGCCGATGGGCGCGCTGTGCACAGTGCTGTGGTGGTGGGGCGTTCATCGAGTGGCGATGAGCAGGCCGGGCGGCGGAATAGTTGGGCGGATTCTAAGGAGTTCTTCCTTATGATGAATCGCCGCCCACCCCCCTGGCCCCGCCGAAATCCACTTGAGGTCCTGATGCCCGAACGCACCGTGTTCTTTGTCTCGGACGGCACCGGCATCACCGCCGAGACCTTCGGCAACTCGATCCTCAACCAGTTTCCGGCCAAGCCGCGGCATGTGCGCCGCCCCTTCGTGGACACGCCGGAGAAGGCCCTGGCCGTGGTCGACGAGATCAATGCCGTGGCGGCGACGGAGGGCAAGCGGCCCATCGTCTTCGTCACCGTGGTCGAGCAGCCGGTGCACGACATCATCACCGGCGCGAGCTGCAAGGGTCTGGTGATGGACATGTTCCGCAGCTTCGTCGAACCGCTGGAGATCGAGTTCGGCGTCAAAAGCAACCACCGCGTCGGTCGCTTCAGCGACGCCAGCCACAGCGAGGAGTACCACGACCGCATCGAGGCCATCAACTTCTCGCTGCAGCACGACGACGGGCAGAGCTCGCGCAATCTCGACATCGCCGACGTCATCTTGGTCGGCGTCAGCCGCAGCGGCAAGACGCCCACCAGCCTGTACCTGGCGATGCAGCATGGCATCAAGGCGGCCAACTATCCGTTGATCCCCGAAGACTTCGAACGCGGGCACCTGCCGTCCAGCCTGGCGCCCTACAAGGGCAAGTGCTTCGGCCTGACCATCGACCCGGCGCGGCTGGCGCAGATCCGCCATGAGCGTCGGCCAGGCAGCAAGTACGCGGCGCTGGAAAACTGCCGCTACGAGGTGCGCGAGGCCGAGGCCATGATGCGCCGCGACGGCATCGCCTGGCTGTCGAGCACGCACAAGTCGATCGAGGAGATCGCGACCACGATCCTGCGCGACCTGCGCCCCGACCGGCTGATCTACTGACCGGGCCGACCCGCCGCGGCGCGCCGCGCCGATTCGTACAGGCACACCGCGGCGGCAGCGGCCACGTTCAGCGACTCTTCACCCCCGGGCTGCGGGATGCGCACGGTCAGCGCACAGCGCTGCAGCAGCGCCGCCTGCACGCCCTGCCCTTCGTGGCCCATGACCCAGGCGCAAGGCTGTGGCAGCGCCGCGCCGGGCAAGGCGTGCGCGGCGTGGGAACTGGTGGCCACCAGCGGAACGGTCAGACCGTCGAGCACCGCCTGATCGACGCCGTCGTGCAGGCGCAGCGCAAAGTGCGCCCCCATGCCGGCCCGCAGCACCTTGGGCGACCACAGCGCGGCCGTGCCCTTCAGCGCCAGCACCTGCGTCACGCCGAAGGCCGCGGCGCTGCGCAGCATGCTGCCGACATTGCCGGCGTCCTGCACGCGGTCGAGCACCAGGGTTGCGGCCTGCGCATCGAGCGCGGGTGCGGCAGGCAGGTCGATCAGGAGGCCGATCGCCGCGGGCGAGGCCAGCGTGCTGAAGCCGGCGAACAGCGCTTCGGGCACGAGCGCGACACGCTCTGCGGCGACACACAGCGCCCGCAGCCCGGGTCGGTTCCAGGCGGCTTCGGTCAGCACGGCCTGTGCGGCGTGGCCGCCGCGCGAGTGAAACGCGGCGCAGAGGTGGTCGCCCTCCAGCCACACCTGGCCACCGCGGCGGTCGGCGCCACCGTCCTGCGCCAGCCGGCGCAGTCGAACCAGCAGCGGGTTGTCGCGCGCGGTGATGTGAACCGGCTCGGCCCTCATGCCGGCTCGTCGGACGTGATGGGCCGGGCCAGGCCGCCATCGCCCACACCCACACCCACACCCACGCCGAGGCCGAGGCCCAGGCCCAGGCCCACTCCCACGCCCAGGCTCATGCCGATGACCGCTCGCACGGGTGCATAACTGCGCCGATGCGCGTCACAAGCGCCGTAGGCCTGCAGCGCCGCCAGGTGCGCCGCCGTGGGGTAGCCCTTGTGACCGTCGAAGCCGTAATGCGGCCAGCGCAGGTGCAGGCCGGCACAAAGCCGGTCGCGGTGCACCTTGGCCAGGATCGACGCGGCCGAGATCGCCGGCACCCGGGCATCGCCGCGAATGATGGCCTGCACCGCCATCGGCAGCACCGGCACCTGCTTGCCGTCTACCAGCACCTGATGCGGCGGCAGGCGCAGGCCCAGCACCGCACGGCGCATGGCCAGCAGCGTCGCCTGCAGGATGTTGAAGCGGTCGATCTCCTCGACGCTGGCCTCGGCGATGCTGACGCAAAGTGCCTTGGCGCAGATCTCGTCGAACAGGCGATCACGCCGGCGCGCGGTGAGCACCTTGCTGTCGGCCAGGCCGCGCACCGGCTGCAACTCGTCCAGGATCACGGCCGCCGCCACCACCGGCCCGGCCAGCGGGCCGCGCCCGGCTTCATCGACGCCCGCCAGCAGTGGCGGCAGCCGCGGTCGGCGGCCGCGCACCGGCTCCGCGGGCACGGCCGCACCCAGGCCGTCCAGCGCCAGTTGCTCAGGCGCCGATGATTTGCGCGATGGCATCGGTGGCACAGCGCGCGGTGTCGCGCTGCAACAGTTGGTGCATGGCGTCGAAGCGCGCCGTGACCCGTGCGCAGGCTGCCGCGTCGTCCAGCCACGTCGTCACGGCAGCGGCCAGCTTGACGGGCTCGCAGTCGCCCTGGATCAGTTCGGGCACCAGGAAATCGCGCGCCAGGATGTTGGGCAGGCCGACCCAGGGCTGGTAGGCCATGCGCTTCATCAGTTGCCAGCTCAGCGCGTGCATGCGGTAGCCGATGACCATGGGGCGTTTGAACAGCGCCGCTTCCAGCGTGGCCGTGCCGCTGGCAATCAGCGTGACGTCGCAGGCCGCCAGGGCCTCGTGGCTGCGGCCGTCCAGCAGTTGCAGCGCGGCCTGTGGCGCGTGCGCGGCCGCCAGCGGTGCCAGCAGCGGCCGCAGGCCCGGCGACACCGGCAGCACAAAGCGCAGCGCCGGTCGTTCGCGCGCCAGCCGCGCCACGGCCTGCAGGAAGGCCGGCGCGATGTACTGGATCTCGGACCGCCGGCTGCCCGGCAGCACCGCCACGACCGTGGCGTCGTCCGCCAGTCCCAGCGCGGCCCGCGCCGCAGCGCGCGGCGGCACACGCGGGATGGCGTCGGCCAGCGGGTGCCCGACATAGCTGGCGGCCACGCCGTGACGATGCAGCAGTTCGGGCTCGAACGGGAACAGGCACAGCACATGGTCCACGCTCTGCGCCATCTTCTGCGCGCGGTTGCCACGCCAGGCCCAGATCGAGGGGCAGACGAAGTGGATGGACTTGATGCCGGCCGCCTTCAGCCGCGCTTCCAGTCCCAGGTTGAAGTCGGGCGCATCGACACCGATGAAGGCCGCCGGACGCTCACGCAGCAGGCGGTCGCCCAGCGCATCGCGGATGGCCTTGATCTCGCGGTAGTGGCGCAGCACCTCGACATAGCCGCGCACGGCCAGCTTGTCGCTGGGCCACCAGGCCTCGAAGCCCTGTGCCGCCATGCGCGGGCCGCCGATGCCGGCTGTTTGCAGGCCGGGCCAGCGCTGCTTCAGCCCGCCCAGCAGCAGCCCGGCGAGCAGGTCGCCGGAGGCCTCACCCGCGACCAGAGCAAGCTGCATCGCGGCGACGTCAGCGCGCCAGGCCGCGCGTCGACGCGGCGATGAAGTCCAGCAGCATCGCGACGTCGGCATCACCGCCTTCGACACTGCCCTGCAGCGCCGCAATGGCGGCCTTCGCCGCGTCCAGCGTCAGGCCGTCGCGGTACAGCAGGCGGTGCATCTGCTTGACCAGGCCGATGCGCTCTCTGCTGAAGCCACGCCGGCGCAGGCCTTCGATGTTGAAGCCGTGCACGCCCAGCGGGTTGCCGCTGACCATCATGAACGGCGGCACGTCCTGCGACACATGGCTCTGAAAGCCCGTCATGGCATGGGCGCCGATCTTGCAGAACTGGTGCACACCCGTGAGCCCGCCGACGATCACCCAGTCGCCGACCTGCACATGCCCGGCCAATGTGGCGTTGTTGGCCAGGATGGTGCGGTTGGCCACCTGGACGTCGTGCGCGATGTGCACATACGCCATCACCCAGTTGTCGTCGCCGATGCGCGTGGCACCACCGTCCTGCAGCGTGCCGCGGTTGAAGGTGCAGAACTCGCGGATGGTGTTGCGCTCACCAATGACGAGTTGCGTCGGCTCGCCGCGGTACTTCATGTCCTGCGGCGCGCCACCCAGTGCGGCATGCGCGTGGATGACGTTGTCGCGGCCGATGACGGTCGGCCCTTCGATCGTGACGTGGGCGCCGATGCGCGAGCCGGCGCCGATCTGCACGCCGGCACCGATCACGGCATAGGGCCCGACTTGGACGTCGGCCGCCAGTTCGG
>JBBSCX010000066.1:0-12913 GCA_038249905.1 Burkholderiales bacterium | reverse complement strand
ACCCCTTCGAGAGCTTCGAGCCCGTGGTGCAGTTCCTGCGCGAGGCAGTGCACGACCCCGACGTGCTGGCGATCAAGCAGACCATTTACCGCACCGGCGCGCAGAGTGTGCTGATGGACCTGCTGATCGAAGCCGCGCGGCGGGGCAAGGAAGTGCTGGCCGTGGTGGAACTGAAAGCGCGCTTCGACGAAGAGGCCAACATCAACTGGGCCGAACGTCTGGAAGCCATGGGCGCCCAGGTGGTCTACGGCGTGGTGGGCCTGAAGACCCATGCCAAGATGCTGCTTGTGACGCGGCGCGAGACGGTGCGCACGCGTGCCAAGGGTCAGACGCGGCTGCAGCGCGAGGATCCACAAACTCGGCTGCGCCGCTATGTGCACCTGTCTACCGGCAACTACAACCCCCGCACCGCCCGCGTCTACACCGACCTGGGTTACCTGACGGCCGACCCGGGGCTGACGGCCGACGCCGATGCAGTGTTCCTGCAACTGGCCAGCCAGACCCAGGTGGCACCGCCGCGGCACCTGGTGACGGCGCCCTTCGGCATGCACAAGCGCATGCTCAGGCGCTTGCGCCAAGTGGCCGAGGCGGCGCGCGCCGGTCGGGTGGCACGTGTGGTGCTGAAGCTGAATGCGCTGACCGACCCGGGCCTGATCCACGCGCTGATCGAGACCAGCATGGCCGGTGCCAGCATCGACCTGGTGGTTCGCGGCGCCTGCATGCTGCCGCCGGGCGTGCCCGGTCGCACCGACAACATTCGCGTGCGTTCGATCGTCGGCCGCTTTCTCGAGCACACCCGCATCCTGTACTTCCGCTGGGGTCCGGACGAGAGCGACGAGGTGCTGTACCTGAGCAGCGCCGACTGGATGAGCCGCAACATGTTCCGCCGCATCGAACTGGCCTGGCCGGTGCACGACGCGGCGTTGCGCCAGCGCATCATCGACGAGGCGCTGGTGCCCTATCTGCATGACCGGCGCGACGCCTGGCTGCTGGACAGCGAGGGCCGCTACCGCCGCGCCGGCGAGGGCGGACCGAGCGCGCAGCGGGCGCTGATGCTGCGCCATGCTTGACGCACCGGGTACGCGCCTGATGGACCTGATCCTGTGGCGCCATGCCGAGGCCTTCGAGATGCGCGAGGTGCAGGACGACATGGACCGTGCCTTGACGCCCAAGGGTGAACGCCAGGCCCAGCGTGTCGGTGCCTGGCTGAACCGGCAACTGGCCTCGACCGCACGGGTGCTGGTGAGCCCGGCGCGGCGCACGCAGCAGACGGCGGCCGCGCTCGAGCGCAAGTTCAAGACCGTGCCTGCACTGGCCCCCGAGGGCGACGTCGACGGCCTGCTGCAGGCCGCCCGCTGGCCCGAGAGCCGCGAGCCCGTGCTCGTCATCGGCCACCAGCCGACGCTGGGCCTGGCCGCGGCCTACCTGCTGTCGGGCCAGGCCCAGCCCTGGGCGGTGAAAAAGGGCGGCGTGTGGTGGCTGCGTGCGCGCGAACGGGAAGGCGTGCTGCAGGTGGTGCTGCACGCGGTCATCGGGCCGGAGCAGGTGTAGTTGCCACAGCACCGCGCCGGCCCTGCACAGGCCGCGCACCTGTCACGCCTTCAGCAAGACACCGGCCGCGCCCTCAGTAAGAAACCTGCTGCGTCGCCGAGCACAGCGTGGCCGAACCGGTCAGGCAGATCTTGTAGCTGCGCGTGCCCGGGCCCGGCAGCGATTCGCTGAGCTTGCCGCTGTTGGGCACCGTCTTCACCCTGATCCCGTTGCGCCAGAAGTCCACGGTGACGCCGGTGGCACCGCTCCAGCGCAGATTGGCGGCGTAGCGCGTGCCGCGGATGAGGTTGAGCGTGGCGGTCAGCGTGATCGTCGGCGCGGCCACGTCCAGGAATACCGCAGACACCGGCCCCGGCTGGCCGCTGGCGTCGCTGGCCTGCACATAGACCAGGTGCCGCCCCGGCGGCAGGCCGGCGGTGGGCAGGCTGCCGGACAAAGCTTCGGTGCTGCTGTCGAAGCTGCCATCGGCGGGCTGCAGTGGCAGCGCCACGGCGCCCGGCTCCCACGGCGGCGTGGCGATGTAGGCCGTGGCAGCCGTGACCGCCTGCACCGCTTCACTGCCGTTGCTCTGGTTGAAGCGCGTGTCGGTGGCTGTGCCCGTCAAGGCGGCCTGCGCACCGGCCGGCACCGGCCCGGCCACGGCCAGGACCAGCGCGGTCACCTCGGGCCCGGCCGGCAGCAGGTAGGGCGCACGCACCACCTTGGCGGCGTACAGCAGGGCCGGCAGGTTGTTCGGCTTGATGGTGTTGTCGAACACGCTGCAAGTCTGGAAGAAGCTGGTGCCCAGCTCGAAGGTGTACGCGGCCACGCCCAGTTCACCGTAGCTGGGGCCGTCACTGGTGCCGTCGGTGGGGTACAGGCCGATCGACTGCGTCGGCGAGTAATTGTTGAACCAGGCAAAGCGCCGCCCCAGCGTCGCCAGCGCGGTGCCGTTCGGCGCCGGCGCCGCCGTGGCGCCCCAGGGCCACAGCACCAGCTGGCTGTAGCTGTGCAGGTCGATGTGGATGCCACTGGTGTCGGCCGGCGCAGCGTCGCCGGGCTGGGGGCCGCGGCGGTCAGGCCACAGGCCACGCACATAGGCCTCGACCACGCGCGTTTCGGGCTCGGACGATGACGTCGGGCCGCGGTAGGTGGCGTTGCACGGGGTGCCGCTGGAGCCCTGGCCGTTGGTGGTGTTCCAGCCGAAGCTGAAGTTGCGGTTCAGGTCGGCGCCGCGGCTGTTGCTGGTGGCGCCGCAATAGGCGGTGTTGGTGTTCTTGCGCCAGGACAGCCCGGCCTCGGCACGTTTGCGGCCGTCGGGGTTGACGTGCAGCATCAGGTGCACCTCGTGGTGGTCCAGCACCCAGGTCATGTCGGCATCGACGCCATGGCCCAGCAGCAACTGGCGCGCGAAGGCCAGCGCCAGCGGCGCGGTCACGTACTCGCGCGCATGCATGGCCGAGTGGATGAAAAGCTTGGGCTTGGGCCCGGCCGCCGGCTGCACCGCGCTGTTGCTCAGCACCAGCACGCCGATGTCGTAGCCGCCCGCGCCCGCCGTCTTCTGCCAGCTCTGGCCGACCAGGTTCCAGCGCGCCAATTGCGGGTAGGTGGCGGCCAGGCCGGTGGCGGTGGCATAGGTCTCTTCCACCGTCTCGTAGCAGGCATAGCCCGGGATGGCCTGGATGCCGACGCTGCTGTCGTCCAGGCCGCCTGCACGGCCCGCTGCGGCCGCCGCTTCGATGGCATCGACAAAGGCGTCGCGACGGCGCATGAAGTCGGTGGCCGGCTCGATGCGCGCGTAGCCGAAGCGCTGCAGCATCGCGATCTGTGCGCCGTCGAGCTCGAACACCTGCCAGCCGGCGGCGTAGTCGGTCTCCATCAACTCGCCATGCAGGGTCACTGCCGCACGGCGCGCGATGGCCAGGTCAGGGAACCAGGCCCGGTACAGGCCGGTGCGCTGCTTTTCCTGCGCCCGCAGCGCGCGCAGCGATTCCGGTGCGGGCGGCGCGCCGTGTGTCGTGCCCGAGGTCGCGGTTGCTGCCGCAACCTTGTGCGCCTGCGCCATGCCGGGCAATACCACCGTCGCGGCCAGCAGCACGGTGGCCAGCAAGACCGCCAAAGGGATGGCCGGATAACGCCGGCCCGGCGCAGCTTGACGGTGCTTGTGGTGCGCGCAGCGCCGCACATGGCGGCGGGCAGGAATGGCGGGCATCGTCAACTCCGGAAGTTGACGCATTGGGCCCTGCCACCGCGCCCGCGGCCATCCGGCCGCACCCTCGTCTACAGCGGCAGCACCAGCCGCAACGGTCCGCCACGGGCCCAGGCCGCGGCCTCTTCATGCAGCAGGTACAGGGTGCGCGGATGGCTCTCGGCCCAGGCCGGGCCGAAGTCGAGAACCGCTTCGCGGCCGCGCGCCCGCAGCCCCAGCGCGCCCAGGTCGGGTGTGCCGCGGGCATGGCACTTGATGACGGCCAGGCGCAGACACAGCACCTGCCAGGCGAAGATCTCGCTGGCCAGCTGCGGCTCCAGCTTGCGCAGGCCGCCGCGCTGGCCCAGCACCAGCTCGCCGATGCGCCGCTGCTGGCTCTGGCTGAAGCCGGGTGCATCGACATGCGCCAGCAGGTAGGCGCTGTGGCGGTGGTGGTCGTGGTGCGACACCATCAGCCCCATCTCGTGCAGTGCGCAGGCCCAGCCCAGTTCACGCCGCGCGTCGCTGCCACCGGGCGCGTCGTCGCTGGCCGCCATGCCCGGCTGCGCGGCGTCGAACATCGCCAGTGCCAGGGCCGCCACACGCCCCGCGTGCACTTCATCGACCGCGAAGCGCTGCTGCAGCGCCGCCACCGACGCGTCGCGCAGGTCGCCGCCGCGTTGCCGCTGCTGCGCCTGCAGTCGGTCGTGCAGGTCGATGACCACACCCTGACGCAACGCGCCCTTGGCCGGGAACAGCTCGGTGATGTCGAAGTGCGCCGCCAGCGTGTACAGGATGGCCAGCCCGCCGGGCAGCACGGCGCGGCGCTCGGGCTTCAGCCCGGGCAGGTTGATGGCGTCCATGCGGCCGGCCGCGATGCAGCGCTCGATGCACCAGCGCAGGCCCGAAGGTGTGATGCGGCCGTCGCTGATGCCGGCGTCGGCCAGCACATGCGACACCGCGCCGGCCGTGCCCGAGCTGCCCAGCGCCCGCTTCCAGTGGCGGCGCGCAAAAGGCTCCAGTGCTTCTTCGAGTTCGGCCCCGGCAGCCACCTGGGCGCCGCGAAAGCCGGCCTCGGTGATGCGGCCTTCGGGAAAGAAGCGCATCGACAGACTGACGCAGCCGACGCCGAAGCTCTCGACCACCAGCGGCGTGCGGCCGCGGCCCAGGATCAGCTCGGTGCTGCGCCCGCCGATATCGATCACCAGCCGCGGTTCGTCGGCGTCGGCGTCGGGCTGCAGATGGGTCACGCCGCTGTAGATCAGCCGCGCTTCTTCGCGCCCGGAGATGACCTCGATCGGGTAGCCCAGCGCTTCTTGCGCGCGCAGCAGAAAGGCATTGCGGTTGCGCGCCTCGCGCAGCGTCTGCGTGGCCACGGCGCGCACCTGGGTCGGGGGCAGGCCCTCCAGCCGGCTGGCGAATTTGCGCAGGCAGGCCAGCCCGCGCTGCTGCGCTTCTTCCGACAGATGGCCGTCGCCATCGAGCCCGGCGCCCAGGCGCACGGTTTCCTTGAGGTAATCGATGCGGCGATAGCGGCCGTGCTGCAACTGGGCCAGTTCCAGGCGGAAGCTGTTGGACCCCATGTCGATGGCGGCAAGTTGTCCGCCCGGGTTGGCATTGATCGGCATGCGGGGATTGTGCCCATGGGGCACGACGCGGCTTCCTAGAATCCGTGGTTCCGCCGAACTTCAACCTCACGGAGAACCCCATGCTGAAAGAAGAATTCGACACCCTGGTCCCGGCCAGCAGCGGCTTCAACCGCCGCGACTTCGTGCGTGGCGCGGTCGGCAGCGGCTTCGCCGCCGCGGTGGGGCCGGTGATGTCGCAGACCCAGGTCAAGACGCCCAGCGACGGCCTGGTCACCGGCGAGGTGATGATCCCCGTGGGCGACTTCCGCATGCCCGCCTACCGCGCTGCGCCCACGGGCAAGGCCAACGCGCCGGTGGTGCTCGTGATCAGCGAGATCTTCGGCGTGCACGAGTACATCGCCGACGTCGCCCGGCGTTTCGCCCGCGCCGGCTACTTCGCCATCGCGCCCGAGTTGTTCGTGCGCCAGGGGGACGCCTCGGCCTATGGCGAAGTCGGCAAATTGATCGCCGAGGTCGTCTCCAAGGTGCCCGACGCCCAGGTCATGCGCGACCTGGACCATGCCGTGGCCTGGGCCGCGGGCCAGGGTGCCGATGCCAGGAAGGTCGGCGTCACCGGGTTTTGTTGGGGCGGGCGCATCACCTGGCTGTACGCCGCGCACAGCCCGGCGGTGCAGGCCGGTGTGGCCTGGTACGGGCGCCTGGTGGGGCAGAAGAGCACGCTCACGCCGCAGCACCCGGTGGACGTCGCCGCCGGCCTGCATGCCCCGGTGCTGGGCCTGTACGGCGAGAAGGACACCGGCATCCCGCTGGACACGGTCGAACAGATGAAGGTGGCGCTGGCGGGGGGCAGCGCGGCGGCGAAGAAGAGCGAATTTGTCGTCTATCCCGATGCGCCGCATGCCTTCCACGCCGACTACCGGCCCAGCTACCGCCAGGCCAACGCCGAAGACGGCTGGCGCCGCTGCCTGGCCTGGTTCAAGGCCCACGGCCTGTGACCTGATCGCGTCTGGCCGCCGGCGGCTGCGCCACCGCCGGCGGCTGCGCCACCGCCGGGGGTGCTTGACAGGGTCGATAGCATGAGCAGACAGGCCCGACGTCCCGGCTGACGGGGGCGTCTCGACGTCCCATGCCCATGCCCTGCCCACCTCGCGGCGCGCGATCCCTTCCATGACCCTTGCCTACATCACGCTGGCCACCCTGCTCGGCGGGCTGATCTCGGTCGCCGTCGCCGCCACGCTCACCGTCGCGGTGCTGGGGCGCGTGGTCAAGAGCCTGGTCAGCCTCTCGGCCGGGGTGCTGCTGGGCACGGCGCTGCTGCATGTGCTGCCCGAGGCCTTCGAGCGCGGCGCCTCGCCCCATGCCCTGTTCGCGACCTTGCTGGGCGGGCTGCTGTTCTTCTGGTTGCTGGAGAAGGCCGAGCTCTACCGTCACGTGCACCATCACGAAGGCGATGGCCACGACCACCATCACCATTTCGACGCCCAGCAGGCCGGCCGCGGCGGCTACAGCGTGCTGGTAGGCGACGGCATTCACAACTTCTGCGACGGCATCATCATCGCCGCCGCCTTCCTGACCGACACCACGCTGGGCGTGGCGACAGCCCTGGCGATCGTCGCGCACGAGATCCCGCAGGAGGCGGGCGACTTCATCGTGTTGCTGAACGCCGGCTTCACGCGGCGAAAGGCGCTGCTCTACAACGCGCTGTCAGGCCTGGCCGGCGTGGTCGGCGGGGTGGCCGGCTACTACCTGGTAGGTCCCTTCGAGCCGCTGTTCCCCTACCTGTTGGTGGTGGCGTCCAGCAGCTTCATCTACGTCGCCGTGGCCGACCTGCTGCCGCAGTTGCAGCAGCGCCTGGCCTGGCGCGAGACCCTGGTGCAGGTGCTGTGGCTGGGTGGCGGTCTGGCCGTGGTGCTGCTGGCAATGCAACTGCTGAGCGGCGACGGCCACGGCCACGCGCACTGAGCAAGCCGGCGTCAGCGCCACTCACAGCGTTCGGTGGCCTCTTCGCTGTACAGGACTGCCGTCCAGGCCTGCGCAGGCAGGCCTGGAGCCGCGGCTCAGCGCCACTCGCAGAGCTCGGTGGCCGCTTTGCCGTCCAGGCCTGCGCAGGCAGGCCTGGAGCCGCGGCTCAGCGCACCACCAGCACCGGCAGGTCGACGTGGGTCAGCACCTTTTGCGTTTCGCTGCCCAGCAACAGTGCCGACAGGCCACGGCGGCCGTGCGAGGCCATCACCACCAGGTCGCAGCGGCTGGCCCTGGCGTGTTCGATGATGGCTTCCCAGGGGTGGCTGGCCTCGATGGTGTGGCCGTTCGCGGCCACGCCGGCGGCGGCCGCCGCGTCCATCGCCACTTTCACCCGCTTCTGGGCGATGCGTTCCTGCACGTCCAGAAATTCTTGCGGTGGCGTCGGCTGCATCTCCGAGATGGCGCCGTAGGGGAAGGGGTCCTTGACGGCGATGACAAAGAGCTCGCCCTGGCTCAGCCGGGCCATGCCGAGGGCGGTCTGCAGCGCCTTGGCGGTGATCTCGGAGCCATCGGTCGGGAACAGGATGCGCTTGAACATGGTGCGGGGTCCTCGTTGATCTGGGGGTCTGGGGCGTGGCCGCGCCACGTGCCCCAGACCGGGAGTGTCGCTTGCCAGGAGGCCCGCACCTTGACCCGGATCAAGCTGGGGGCCTCGTCGGCTCAGCCGCGCGCCACCGGCCGCGCCGGGTCGCTGCACCAGTCGCTCCACGACCCCGGGTAAAGCGCCGATCCGGCCAGCCCCGCGGCTTCCATCGCCAGCAAGTTGTGGCAGGCGGTGACACCCGAACCGCACTGGTGCACGACTTCGGCGGGTGCAAAGCCGGCGGTGACGGTGGCTTCGAACTCGGCGCGCAGTTGCGCTGCCGGCTTGAAGCGACCGTCGGGCATCAGGTTGTGCTTGAAGAAGCGGTGGCTGGCGCCGGGGATGTGGCCGGCCACCGGGTCCAGCGGTTCGACCTCGCCACGAAAGCGTTCTGCCGCGCGCGCGTCCAGCACGCGGCGCCGGCCCAGCAGCGGCAGCAGGGCGGCGGCGTCGATCGTCGGCATGGCTTCGGCCGCTTCAGCCGTTTCCCGACCTTCCCTCGACACGGCAGGATAGGGCGGCTGCGGTTGGACCCGGCCCGGCGCCGTGTCCAGCGCCCCGCCTGCGGCCGTCCAGGCCGCGGTGCCGCCGTCCAGCACCGCCACCTCGGCGTGGCCCAGCCAGCGCAGCAGCCACCAGGCGCGGGCTGCGTAGGGGCCGCCCTGGTTGTCGTAAGCCACTACCGGGTGGCCGGGTGCGATGCCCCAGTGTCCGGCCCTGGCGGCCAAGGCCGCATGCGATGGCAGCGGATGCCGGCCCTGGTTACCCCTGTGACGCGGCCCGCTCAGGTCCTCGTCCAGATGCACGTACATCGCGCTGGGCAGGTGTCCGGCCTCGAAGTGGCGCCGTCCGGCGCCTGGGTCGGCGAGGTCGAAGCCGCAGTCCAGCAGCACGGGTGTTGTGCCGGCGGCCAGCAGGGCCTGCAGTTCGGCAGCGGTGACGAGCGGGCGGGGCAGGGTGGGGCTCATGCGCGGGTCCGTGGTGTGAGGCGGTGTGACGGATGGGGGTGGCGGGAGGGGGGTTCTCGGCTGTTGGCGCCAGCCAGCACCGTCGCGGGCGCACTGCGGCGGCGGTGTTCAGGGCCCGTCGCGCACCTCGGCAGTCAGCCCGAGTTCCCGCCGGTACCACTCGTGGAACTGCTGCATGCCGTCTTCCATCGGGCTCTGGTAGGGGCCGGCTTCGTCGTCGCCGCGTTCGTGCAGGGCGCGGCGGCCGGCGTCCATGCGCAGCGCGATCTCGTCGTCTTCCGCACAGGTTTCCAAGTAGGCGGCCTGCTGCGCATCGACAAAATCACGCTCGAAGGCGGCAATTTCTTCGGGGTAGAAGAACTCGACCAGGTTGGTGGTCTTCTGCGGCCCGCGCGGAAACAGCGTGGACACCACCAGCACCTGCGGATACCACTCCACCATCACCGTCGGGTAGTAGGTGAGCCAGATCGCGCCCTGCTGCGGCACCCCGGCGTGCACGCGGCGCACCTCGTCGTGCCAGCGCCTGTAGATGGCCGAGCCCGGGCGTTCCAGTGCGTGCTGCACACCGACGGTCTGCACGCTGTGGTGGCGGCCGAACTCCCAGCGCAGGTCGTCGCAGGTGACGAAGCCGCCGAGGCCGGGGTGGAAGGGGCCGACGTGGTAGTCCTCGAGATAGACCTCGATGAAGGTCTTCCAGTTGTAGTCGCACTCGTGCATATGCGCACGGTCGAAGACATAGCCGCTGAAGTCGAGTTCGGCCTTGGGGCCGAGTTTGTTCAGGTCGGACACGACATCGCGGCCGTTGTGTTCGAACAGCAGACCGTGCCAGTTCTGCAACGGATAGTTGCGCAGGTTCAGGCCCGGATCGCAGTCGAAGTGCGGCGCGCCGACCAGCCTTCCGTGCAGGTCGTAGGTCCAGCGGTGCAGCGGGCAGACGATGTTCGACGCTGTCTGCCCGCGCCCGAGCAGCATCACCGCCTGGCGGTGGCGGCAGACGTTGGACACCATCTCGATGCCGTCGCGCGTGCGCACCAGGACCCGGCCTTCGCCTTCCTGAGGCAATGCGAGGTAGTCGCCGACCTCCGGCACGCTGAGGGCGTGTCCGAGGTAGCGCGGGCCATGCTGGAAGATCAACTCCTGTTCCCTGCGGAACAGGTCCTCGTTGAAGTAGCTTGAAACCGGGAGTTGCGAGCGACTGCGCTCAAGAGCTTGGAGACTGAGGCTCAGGTCCGACATGATCCGTATGGATCCTCCACTGTGAAGGAGTTCGACCCCGCCACCCGGTGGCCCTGCGGGTGGCATGAAGCTCGCGGGCATGCCGCGAGCGAGGGAAGGATTCTAGCCAACCCCTGTGGCGCGCCTGCGGCAGTACCCGCATGGCAGGCCCGCGCCTGGCGGGGCCTTGTCTAGAATCGCCTTCAACTTTTCATCTGCCGGAACGCCGGGCACGGGCTGCATGCCCACCGTCGCCAAGCCGTCACCTTTCGCAGCGTGCACCCCCGCATGGCCAAGACCAGCCCCCACCCCGCCAAGGACAGCCCGGCCAGCTACGAGCAGGCGCTGGCCGAACTGGACCGACTGGTCGAGCAGATGGAGGGCGGCCAGATGCCGCTGGACCAGTTGCTGGACGGCTACCGCCGCGGCGCCGACCTGCTGGCCTGGTGCCGCACACGGCTGCAGGCGGTGGAAGACCAGGTGCGTGTACTGGAAGACGGTCAGCTGCGGCCGCTGTCGGCGCAGGGCACGCCCGGCGCCGGGAACGCGGGATGAGCAGGTCCCCGAAGACCTCCGTGAACGCCGCGACCGGCGTGACCGGCGTCACCGGCGTGATGGGCGTGACAGGCGTGATGGGCGTGACAGGCGACTTTGATGCCTGGGCGCACGGCGAGCTGGCGGCCGTGGAGGCCGCGCTCGACACCTGGGTGCCGGCCGATACACCCGCCGGCCTGGGCCTGGCGATGCGGTACGGCGTGCTGGACGGTGGCAAGCGTCTGCGCCCGCTGCTGGTGCTGGCGGCTGCGCAGGCGGTGTCCGACAACGCCGTCGGCACGCGCGAAGCCGCATTGCGCGCGGCCGTGGCGGTCGAGTTGATCCACGCCTACAGCCTGGTGCACGACGACATGCCCTGCATGGACAACGACGTGTTGCGCCGCGGCAAGCCCACCGTGCACGTGCGCTTCGGCCAGGCCCAGGCCATGCTGGCCGGCGACGCCATGCAGGCCCTGGCCTTCGAAGTGCTGACGCCCGACATGAACGGCAGCGGCCTGGCCGTCGCGCCCGCATTGCAGGCCCGCCTGGTGGGCCTGCTGGCCCGTGCCGCGGGCCACAGCGGCATGGCCGGCGGCCAGGCCGTCGACCTCGCCAGTACCGGCCAGCCCCTGGCCGAGGCGGCGTTGCGCGACATGCACAGCCGCAAGACCGGCGCGCTGCTGCAGGCCAGCGTGATGATGGGCGCCGCCTGTGGCCGCACCGATGCCGCCGCCTGGACGGCGCTGGCCGATTTCGGTGACGCCATCGGCCTGGCTTTCCAGGTGGTGGACGACATTCTCGACGTCACCCAGGGGTCGGAAACCCTGGGCAAGACCGCTGGCAAGGACAATCACCACAACAAGCCCACCTATGTCTCGGTGCTGGGCCTGGACGCCGCGCGGCGCCAGGCTGCGGCGCTGCGGCTGCAGGCCCACGACGCCCTGGCCCGCAGTGGCCTGGGCACGCGCATGGCGCTGCTGTCGGTGCTGGCCGACAAGATCGTGGAACGCGAACACTGAGAGCGACAAGACACACCCATGACCCTGCTGTCACGCATCGATTCCCCGGCCGATCTGCGCCGCCTCGGCCGCCACCAATTGCAGTCGCTGGCTGCCGAGTTGCGCGAATTCGTGCTCAACACCGTGGCCCAGACCGGCAACGGCCACCTGGGCAGCAACCTGGGCACGGTGGAGCTGACGATCGCGCTGCACTATGTCTTCAACACGCCGCAGGACCGCCTGGTGTGGGACGTGGGCCACCAGACCTACCCGCACAAGGTGCTGACCGGCCGGCGCGACCGCATGCTGACACTGCGTCAGCAGGGTGGCGTGGCGGGCTTTCCGAAGCGCGACGAGAGCGAATACGACACTTTCGGCACCGCGCACAGCTCGACCAGCATCAGTGCCGCACTCGGCATGGCGCTGGCGGCGCAGCTGAAGGGTGAGGACCGGCGCGCGGTGGCCATCATCGGCGACGGCGCCATGACTGCCGGCATGGCCTTCGAGGCGCTGAACAACGCCGGCGTCAGCCATGCCGGCGTCAATGCCGACATCCTGGTGGTGCTGAACGACAACGACATGTCGATCAGCCCGCCCGTGGGCGCGCTGAACAAGTACCTGGCGCGGCTGATGAGCGGGCAGTTCTACGCCACCGCGCGCGAAGGCGTGAAAGGCGTGCTGAAGGTGGCGCCGCCATTGTTCGAACTGGCGCGGCGCTTTGAAGAACACGCCAAGGGCATGGTCGTGCCCGGCACCATCTTCGAAGAATTCGGCTTCAACTACGTCGGCCCCATCGACGGCCACGACCTGGACGCGCTGATCCCGACGCTGGAGAACCTGCGCGCCAAGCGCGGCCCGCAGTTCCTGCACGTGGTGACGAAAAAGGGCTACGGCTACAAATTGGCCGAGGCCGACCCCGTCAAGTACCACGCCGCCAGTGCCAAGTTCAACCCGGCCGAGGGCTTCGCGAAGCCCACCGGCCCGGGCAAGACGACGTTCACCCAGGTCTTCGGCCAATGGCTGTGCGACATGGCCGAGGCCGATGCGCGCCTGGTCGGCATCACGCCGGCGATGCGCGAAGGCTCGGGCATGGTCGAGTTTCACAAGCGCTTTCCCAAGCGGTATCACGACGTCGGCATCGCCGAGCAGCACGCCGTCACCTTTGCCGCGGGCATGGCCTGCGAAGGGCTGAAGCCGGTGCTGGCGATCTACAGCACCTTCTTGCAGCGCGGCTACGACCAGCTGATCCACGACGTGGCACTGCAGAACCTGCCGGTGGTGTT
>JBBSCX010000065.1:0-12936 GCA_038249905.1 Burkholderiales bacterium | reverse complement strand
GCCAGCGCGGGCGCATACAGCGGCGCACGCACCAGGCCGATGACGGTGTCGCGGGTGATGGTGATGCGCTGCGGCTCCAGCGTCACCGGGTGCGGCAGCGTGGCCTCGCGCGGCAGGCTGGCCAGCAGGCGTTGCCAGTCGGCGCGCAGTTGCGGATAACGCGCCTGGCAGGCGGGGTCGGCCTCGCAGGCCGCGAACACGCCGTCCAGCGCCGCCTGGTTGTCGGGCGAAAACGAGGCCGGCAGCACCATGTCCGGCGGCGCCACGCCGTCGATCACGGCACGCCGCACCTGTTGCGGAAACTGCCGCATGTACTCCAGCACCGCGCGTGTGCCGTAACTGCCGCCGATGGCGTTGATCTGCGGCGCGCCCAGGGCCGCACGCACGGCGTCGATGTCCTGCATCGCGATCGTGGTGGTGTAGCGGCGCAGGTCGCCATGCGGCAACTGCTGCAACGCAACGCGGCATTCACGCAGCAGGCGCAGTGCCCGCGCCGTATCGGTGGCCTCGGCCAGCGGCGTGGTGGGCGGGTCTTCGGCGCACATCAGCGGCGCACTGCGGCCGGTGCCGCGCTGATCGACCAGCACCAGGTCGCGGCGGTTGCCGAGGCGGGCAAACTGGCGCGACAGCGTCCCGGCCAGGCCGATGGCGCTCTGCCCCGGCCCACCGGCGAAGAAGAACACCGGGTCGGGCTTCTTGTTGCGCGCCACCGCGGGCAGCACGGCGACATGGATGTCGATCTGCGGGCCATCGACACGCGCCGGGTCCAGCGGGCGCTTCAGCACGCCGCACTGCGCGTCGTGCGGCACGCCGGGCAGGCGGCAGGGGGACAGCGTCAGTGTGCCGGGCGCGGCCGTCGCCGCGGGCGGGGCCAGCAGCGCCGCTGCGGCCGCCGCCAGCACGGCCGGCAGGGTGGTGGTGAACAGGGGTGAGGCCATGGCGGCGATTCTGAGCGAGGCCCCTGGGTGCTCAGGCAGACACGGGGACGAACCGCCAGCCGGCGCGTGCAAACGGCCGCCGCGGCGGGTGAATGGAATCGCTGCGGGGCCGCGCCGCGCGCCGCGCGCCGCGCGCCGGGTGCCGGGTGCCGGGTGTTGAGTGACGGGTGCTGGAACGGGACCCGTCAGCGGTCCAGCATCCGCCGCAACTCGCCGCTCACGATCAGGGCCTGCAGGTCGCCGGCGCCGCCCACCAGTTGGCCGCGCACGAACACCATCGGCAGCGTCGGCCAGCCGCTCCACAGCTTCAAGGCCAGGCGTGGGTGCCAGGCAGAGAGGTAGCCACCGTAGTCGAGATCGTGGTGGGCGATGCTGGCCGCATCCAGCGCTCGCCGCGCCCGTTTCACATACGGATTGACGGCCATGCCGACGACCACCACCGGGTGCGCCGCGATGGCAGCGCGCACCTCATCGACGACCGGGCGCTGCCAGCCGGCAACACGGTCGCGCACGGCGGGGTGGATCTGCGGCTCGTCGAGCAGGGCGCGTGGCATCGGGTTGGTTTCTCCGGGTGTCTGTGGGAGCTGCGTCTGAGCCGGCACCTTCGGCCATGCGCCGTGATCAGGCGTCCTTGCGCGCCGCGGCGGCGGGCTTGAACAGCGCCTGGCAGGCCGCACGCTGGCCCTCGGCCGCGTCGGCCTTGGCGCACAGTCCGTCCAGTTGCGTCTGCAGCCGGCGCAGCGCCCCGGCCTGCTTGCCGTCCTTGTTCCATGCCGTCAGCTGCGTGGCCGCTCGCTGCAATGACCGCAGGCTGCGGCCCTCGAAAGCGGCCTCGTCGGCGGCGGCGTCCTGCAGCAACTGGGCCGCGGTCTTCTCGATGCGCACGGCCTGCTGCGGCGCCAGTTCGACCAGCGCAGTCAGGTAGCCGCTGCCCCATTGCAGGCGGGTGGCCGGGCCTTCGGCCTCGAGGTAACTCTGTTCGTACCAGCGCAGCGCCTCGTCGTTGCGGCCCAGCTTGCGCAGGTTGCCGCCGAGCTGGCTCATCAGGTAGTAAGGCGATGCGCTCTTCGCCAGGTTGGACTGCAGCAGCGCATTGCTGTCGGCCCACTGCCCGGCGCGGGTCTGCACATGCGCGGCGTAGGTGATGACGGCCTGGCGTTCGTAGCCGTCGGTGATTTCGCGGTCGGCGCGGGCGGTGTGCGTGCGCACCTCCTGCACCAGAGCCGGCGCCAGGGTGACCTGCACGTCCTGGCGGCCGGCGTCGATGCGTGCCAATTCGACCCGGGCGTGCAAGGCGCCCAGGCGGTCGTTGCGCGACAGCGAGGCATCGCCCTCGAAGCGGCGCAAGGTGCTGTCGAACGCAGCCAGCAGCGGCGTGCGTTCGGCGCCGGGCTCGGGCGTCAATGCGCGCACCAGGGCGGCGGCGGTGCTGCCGGTCAGCACATCGGCCTGGGCGCGGGCGGCCACCGGGTCGGCCAGCAGCTTCAGCACACGCTGGCGCAGGGCGGCGTCGGGCTTCAGACCCTGGCCGTCGTCGCTGGCGGCCAGGGCCTTCAGCCACAGGCGGGTCGTGATGTCACCGTCGCCGGAAGGCGCCGCAGCCGCCAGGCGTGCGAGCGTTCCGGGCACCTCGGCCTTGGGCAGCACCTGATCGCCGTCGGTTTCCCACGAATAGAAGGCCAGCAGGCGCCAGTCGTTCGGCGTCATGGGCTTGCCGGCCAGGGCGTCGGTCAGCACGGTCTTGACCGGCCGACCCCCGGCCAGGCCCAGCTGCAGCAGCGTCATCACCTGCGGCGCGTCGGCCTCGCCGGGCAGGCGCGTGATCTCGCTGCCGTCGGGGCGGAACAGCACCATCGTCGGGTAACCCGTGACCTTGAAGCGGCGACTGACTTTCTGCGCCCCGGGCCGGTCGCCGTCCACGTGCACGGCGATGAAGTTGCGCGACTGGGCCGCGAAATCGGCGCGGTTGAACAACGTCGCCTTCAGCTGGTTGCAGGGCGGGCACCAGCTGGCGCCCCAGTACAGGAACAGCGGCTTGTTCTCGGCGCGGGCGCGCTGGAACGCGGCGTCGACATCGGCGTCGGCCGCGGCCGGCAGCCAGGCGACGTTGGTCGACGGCAGGCCGGGTGCGGCGTGTGCTGGCGCGGCAGCGGTAAGGGCCAGTGTCATGACCCACATCGCGGCCAGGGCGGTGGCACGCAGTGGTGACTGAAGCGGTGGAGACAGGCGCCGGGTAGACAGACGCTGGGGCAATGTCGATGTCATGGGCGCGTCCTCGATGAGGCAACTCAGATCAGGTCAGCCGGATTGTGCGCGTCGGCCCCCAGCGCCGCTTGCGCCGCGTCGTCGCTGCGCTCGGCGTCGGCGCGCGCCAGTGCCATCCACACCGCGAATGGCACCCGCAGCGGCCGCTGAGGCGCCGCGCGTGCCACCTCCAGCCCCTGCGCGTCGACCAATATCACGCCGTATTCGGGCGGCACCTCGCTCGGCTCGGCAATGCCGCGCGCCAGCACGTACCAGCACTGGCTGGACAGCGCGAGGTAGGCCGCGCCCTTGTCGGGCCGGCGCAGGTCGGCCAGCAGGTCGGCGCGCCGCACCTTGATTTCGTGCGCCACCGGCAGGGCGTAATCCTCGACCGTGGTGTGGCGGATCGAATAGACATCGGGCATGGCCATCGCCCAGCGTGTGCGCAGCGGGTCGTCGGCGTGGGCGTCGGCGCCAGGCAGAGCCGGCAGCGGGGCACGCAAGCTCAGGCCGCGCCAGACGATGCGCCCGGCGCGCTGCATGTCGGTGGCCACGCGCGCCACCACGGCCTCGTGCGCATCGCGTGCGGCGCGGTTGCGCTGCAGCGTCGCGGCCAGCAACTGCACGCCGGCATCGGTCACGCGCAGGGTCTCACGGCCATCGGCGTCGCGTTCGCGGCTCAGGCAGCCGGCGGCCAGCAGTTCGACCTCCAGCATGTCCTGGCAGGGCCAGCCGGCCGAGCGCCAGACCTCGCGCAGGCGGCGGCGGTGGGCCCGGCCCAGGGCGCAGAGCGCGGCAGGCGCGGCAGGGGCGGCAGAGGCAGCAGGCCCGGCAAGGTCCGCCATGCGCGCCTCAATCGCTGACGCGCACACCCTTCCAGAACGCGATGCGGCCCTTGATCTCGGCCGCAGCTTCCTTGGGGTCGGGATAAAACCAGGCCGCGTCGGGGTTGGAATCGCCGTCGACAAACAGCGAGTGGTAGCTGGCCTGCCCCTTCCACGAGCACATCGTCTTCGTGTTGCTGGGCAGCAGATAAGCCGGGTTGACGGCCGCAGCCGGGAAGTAGTGGTTGCCTTCGACAACCACGGTGTCGTCGCTCTCGGCGATGACGGTGCCGTTCCAGATCGCTTTCATGGGTGGGCCTTTCGGTGGCAAGTGACAAGTCAAGTGGGAGGGATCGCCGCGGATGCGGCGCTTTCGATCGAATGTACAAGCCGGCGCAACGCGCGGCCAGCGACGGCCTGGTGGTGCAAGCCGGTGCCGAAGGTGCACGGCTGATCGTGATCGCCGGACAAGCGCTGAACGAGCCGATCGCGCAGCACGGGCCCTTCGTGATGAACACGAACGACGAGATCTTCCAGGCCGTCGATGACTTCCGCGCCGGCAGGCTGGCCTGATCGCTGGATGGGGGCGGAAGGGGGCTGGCGGAGGCGGACGGCAGCCGCCTCAGCGGTCCTTGCGCAGGATCCCCACCGGTGCGGCCACGTCACCGACGACGAAGACGGTGTAGACGGCGCCTGCGTCCAGGCGCTGGTCGATGGCGCTGAACAGCGCCGTGGCTTGCCCGGCGCCGGTGACGTTCAGCCGCGCCGTGTTCGTGGCGGTGACGGTGGCCGGCGTCGACGCGCTGCCACGGGGCACGCCGCTGGCCACCGGCAGGAAGTCGCTGGTCAGCGACATGGTGCCGGCGAGCCCCGCCAGGCCGTGCACCAGGCGCAATTTGGCACTGCCGCTGGTGACCGGCAGGGTGTTGTCGTCGGCGATCCAGTCGGCGCGCGGCACCGCCGCCGTGCCGCTGAACAACAGCGTGTGGTCGGTTCCGGGCGGCAGCAGCTGCATCGTCGGCGCCAGGGGCGTGCCGTCCACGGACAGCAGCACCGACTGCGTGCCGGCAGGCACCAGCTGGTAGGTGCCCACCGCCGGTGCGCCCAGGTTGGAGGCGAGCGTGACATCGCCCAAGCGGGCACTGGCCACAGCCCCGCCGGCCAGCCCCGCGGCCACGCGCACGCGGGCGTGGATGTTGTCGGCCCGCGTGATGCCGCCGCCCTGCGGCAGCACCAGCGCGTTGACCAGGGCACCGCCGCGCGCCGCGCTCAGCACCAGGGTCGCCACCCCGCGGTCGGCCAGGCTCAGGGCCGGCAGGTCCAGCCTGACGTCGGTCTTGCTGCCGGCAGCGGTGACGCGCAGTCGCCAGGTGGCGGGTGTGGCGTCGGTGGTGGTGGCCACGGCGCCGACGGCCACTCCGGCCCGCAGCGGCACGGCGGTGGCCAGCGCATCGCCGCTGGCGGTCACATAGACATCCAAGGTTCCGGCATCGGGCGCGGCATTGACGACCCGCAAGGTGCTGCGCCCTGCTGCCGGCGCGGCCAGGTTGTCGTCCAGCTGCAGCAGCTTCAGCGCGCCCTCGGGGCCGTAGGCCAGCAGCGTCGTGCGCTTGTCGCGTTCCAGCCCCGGCGTGATGGTCTGCAGCGCGGTGGCACTGCCATTGGCCGTCACCTGCGCGGGCAAGCTGGCGGTGTCGACCTCGACATAGGCCGCAGAATCGCCATAGCCCACCAGGGACTGGCGCACCGTGCCGTCCAGGCGCAGGTCCAGCGCCGTGTAGCCGCTGGCATTCAGCAGCCGCAACTGTGCCTTGGTGCGATCGCGGTCATTGCCGTCGCCGCCGCAGGCGGTCAACAGCGCGCCGGCCAGCGCCAGTGCGGCGCCGATTCCCCAGGTTGATCTCAGAGCGGATCTCAAGGCTGATGTCTGCAAGGCCGCCCCTGGGTTGTGTGCACGCGGTTCGTGCGGTGGCGATGATGCCGTGTCCGGCGCCGGGCGCCGAGGCGGCGATGACCGGTCGGCCCGACGGCTCCCGCAGGATCGTCGCGGCGATGGGCTCAATGCCGCAGGGCCACGCCCGACGGCGAAGTCCAGCCCGCCAGGTGCAGGTCCAGCCAGGCCGTGACGCCCAACTCATTGGCCACCGTGTCGGGCTGACTGTGCTCGGTCACGCACAGGCCCTGGTGCAACTCGTGGCTGCTGTCGAACCAGCCACAGCCGCGGGGCGGTGACTCGGCCACGGCTGGCGCGTCGCCGTGGGTGGCGTCGGCGGCGTGTGGTGCGGCCAGCGACGTGGCCGCCTGCGCGACGCGCCTGTGGCAGCGCTCGCCCAGCAAGGACTGCGACCAGCGCGGCAGCGACGGCAGGAGGGACTTGAGGGCGTGGTGCATGCGGCGCTCCGGGCAGGTGGCGGGGTGTGCACATGCTCGGTCGCCGAGGCCAGGCGCACCATCGCCCGCAGGGTGGTGCGCGCTGCCCGCGGCGGGGGGCCACGGCCGGGGGCACCCGGGTGGGGGTGCGGGCCCGGCGGGCATGCCAACATCGGCGCCATGTGCGGGCGTTACGTCGTGGCCTATGACCCCGAGACCCTGGTCTCGGGCTTCAGCCTGGTGCGCGTCGTGCCCTTTCCGAAGCGCTGGAACGTGGCCCCGCAGTCGGCCGTGCCGGTGATCTTCGAGAACCGCGAAGGTGAACGTGTGGCCGAGCCCATGCGCTGGGGCCTGCTGCCGCATTGGGCCAAGGACGCGGCCCTGGCGCTGAAGTTGAACAACGCGCGCGCCGAGACCGTGTTCGACAAGCCCTCGTTCCGCCAGGCGGTGCGCCGCCGGCGCTGCATCCTGCCGGCCAGCGGCTTCTACGAATGGCAGGCGGTGCCCGGTGCCCCGATCAAGACACCGAAGCAGCCCTGGTACATCAGCGCCGCCAACGGCGCCCCGCTGGCCATGGCCGGCCTGTTCGAGGCCTGGCGTGCCGGCGAAGACGAGCCTTGGCTGCTGAGTTGCTGCGTCGTCACCACCGAACCCAATGCGCTGATGGCGCCCATCCACGACCGCATGCCGGTGCTGCTGTCGCCGGCCGACATCGCCGTGTGGCTGGACCGCGGCGTGCAGGACCCGGCGGTGATCGCGCCGCTGCTGCGGCCCGCACCAGCGGGTGTGCTGCAGGCCTGGCCCGTGTCGCGTGCGGTCAGCCGCGGCACGGCGGAGGGCGAGGCGCTGGTGTTGCCGCAGACGGCGCCACTGACAAGCACGCAGACGACGCCGCTGTCAGCGGCTTGATCAGTGCCAAGCCGCCGCAGTCAGCCATCAGCCGAAAGGCCGCACCCCTATCCAGGCTTGATGCGCCCACAGCGCAAAGGCCAGCCAGGCGACCACACCCAGCACCACCGTCACCAATGTGCCCACCACGGTGCCGGGCGGATAGACGGTGCCGGCGGCGCGGTCGCGCTGGCGGGCGGCACGAAAATTCAGCACGGCCCACACCAGGAAGCTGCCGAACAACAGCAGGTCCGCCAGCGTGTGGTTGGCCAGCAGATGGGCGAAGGCCCAGATCTTCACCGCCAACACCATCGGATGGTGCAATTTGGCCTTGATGCTGTTCTTCGGCACATAGGCCGCGAACAGGATGACGAAGGCGATCAGGGTCAGCAGGGCGGCGACATGGCGCGTCCAGGCCATCGGCGTCCACAGCAGCACCGGGTCGAGCCGCGCTTGGCCGTAGCCGTAGATGATCAACACGAAGCCGGCGATCGACAGCAGCGAATACACGCCCTTCCAGGCGCCTTCGCCCATCTTTGCGCGCAGCGAAATGCGCAGCGGCTCGGCAAACACGCGCACCGAGTGCACGCCCAGGAACAGCACCAGACCAAGGACAAGCAATGTCATGACGATGGGCCGCGCAGACCGCGGCATGGGATGGACAACGGGCGGATTGTGGCCCGCCGGTATGCTTGCCCGGCGCATTCACAGCGCCGCTGCACACCCGTCCCAGCCCCCGCCGCCGCGGCACACCCGCCCTTGCCATGACCGTACCCGTCGTGACCCATCCCCCGCCCTTGCTCCACTGGGAAGACTTTCCCGCCGGCCATGTACTGGAGTTCGGTCACGCCCTCGTCTCGCGCGATGCCGTGCTGGCCTTTGCGCGCGCATTCGACCCCCAGCCCTTCCACCTCGACGACGCCGCGGCCGAGGCCTCGCTGTTCGGCGGCCTGTCAGCCAGCGGCTGGCATACCTGTGCGATGACGATGCGCATGATGTGCGACGCCTACCTGCTGCGCGCCGCCAGCCTGGGCTCGCCGGGCATCGACGCGCTGCGCTGGCTCAAGCCCGTGCGGCCCGGTGACACGCTGCGGGTGCGGATGGAAGTGGTGCAGGCACGGCCGATGAACAGCCGGCCGCAGGTGGGCCTGGTGCAGTCGCGCTGGACGGTGCTGAACCAGCACGACGCGCCGGTGATGACGATGGAAGGCTGGGGCATGTTCCGGCGGCGCGAGGCGGCCGCCGTGGCCGACGCACCGTCCGCCACGCCACCCGCTGCGCCGTCGATGCACCCGGCCGCGGCCGCATCCGCTGCATCCGCTGCATCCGATTCACCCGGCCCATCCGGCGCACCCGCTTGAACCTGCTGCCCTCGCTGCCGCCTGGCTACCGTGCCCTGGTCGTGGGTGCCGGCGGCGCCATCGGCAGCGCCTTGCTGCGCGCCCTGCACGCCGACCCGCGCTGCGCCGCAGCCATCGGTCTGGGCCGCCGGGGTGGCGATGCCGGCCTGCCGGCCTTCGAGCTCGAAGAGCCGGCGTCGATCGAGGCCGCCGCCACCGCCGCGCGCGCGCTGGGGCCCTTCCACCTGGTGCTGATCGCCACCGGCACCCTGCAACCCGGCGGTCGACCGCCCGAGAAGCGCCTGGCCGACCTGGACGCAGCCACGCTGGCGCGCGCTTTCGCCATCAACGCCACCGGCCCGGCCTTGCTGCTGCGCCACCTGCACGAGGCCCTGCCGCTGAAGGAGCGGGCACTGATGGCGGTCCTGTCGGCGCGCGTGGGCAGCATCGGCGACAACCGCAAGGGCGGCTGGTATGCCTACCGAGCGGCCAAGGCGGCGCTGAACATGCTGCTGAAGACGGCCGCGATAGAGGTCGCACGGCGACGCCCGCTGGCGGTGCTGGTGGCGCTGCACCCGGGCACCGTGCGGTCGGCCCTGTCGGCACCGTTTGCGGGCGACGCCGAAACCACCGACCCCGACACTGCGGCACACAACCTGCTGCGGGTGCTCGATGCCTTGCCGGCCGAAGGCGCCAGCGGCCGCTTTCTGGCCTGGGACGGGCTGCCGGTGCCCTGGTGACCGTCACCGCGAGGGCAAGGTCACCGCGAGGGCAAGGTCACCGCAGGGCAGGCAAGGTCGGGGACAGGGACAGGGACAGGGACAGGGACAGGGACAGCGACAGCGACAGCGGTAGACAAGTCGGGCTTTTCCGCGCCGCGGCAGGGTCGGCCACAATCGCCGCCGTCCCGATTCGCCCCCGATTCGCTCCATTCGTCCGACTCTTGAGGAACACCATGAGCCCACGCCAAAGTGCCCGCCGCCGCCTCGTCGCGTTGAGCCTGGCTGCCGCCGCCATCGCCATGGCCGCGACCCTGCCTGGAAATGCCGCCGCCCAGGCCGATGCCAAGGTACTGAACATCTTCAACTGGTCGGACTACATCGCCGAAGACACGATCAAGAACTTCGAGAAAGAGACCGGCATCAAGGTCCGCTACGACAACTTCGACAGCAACGAGACCTTGCATGCCCGGCTGGTGGCCGGCCGCACCGGTTACGACATCGTCGTGCCCAGCGCGCACTTCGCGAAGATGCAGATCGCCGGCAACCTGTTCCAGCCGCTGGACCGCAACCAGATCCCGAACTGGAAGAACCTGGACCCGGCGCTGCAGGAAAAGCTGGGGCAGATCGACCCCGGCAACCAGTTCCTCGTCACCTGGATGTGGGGCTATGTCACGGTGGGCATCAACACCGCCAAGGTCCAGGCCGCGCTGGGCACCACACCGATGCCGGCCAACCCCTGGGCGCTGATCTTCGACCCGCAGTACGCCGCCAAGCTGAAGAGCTGCGGCATCAACTTCCTCGACAGCGCCAGCGAGGTCTTGCCGGTGGCCATGATGTACGCCGGCAAGGACGCCTACAGCAAGACCGCCAAGGACTACGACGCGGCGCGCGAGGTGCTGATGAAGGCGCGGCCCAGCGTCACCCGCTTCAGCTCCAGCGGCTACATCAACGACCTCGCAGGAGGCCAGTTGTGCGTGGTCATGGGCTACAGCGGCGACATCAACATCGCGCGCCAGCGCGCCATCGACAACAAGACCGGCCACACCATCCAGGCGCTGATCCCGCCGGCCGGTGCCACCCTGTTCTTCGACACCATGGCGATCCCGAAGGACGCCAAGAACGTGGCCAACGCGCACAAGTTCATCAACTACATCCTGCGCCCCGAGGTGCACGCCTCGCTGACGAACACGGTCTTCTACGCCAACCCGAACCTGGCGTCGAAGAAGTTCGTGAAGAAGGAAGTGGCAGAGAACCCCACCGTCTTCCTGGGTGCCGACGATGTCAAGAAACTGACCGTGCCCGATGCCGTGCCGCAGGACATCCGGCGTGTGCAGACGCGCATCTTCACGGCCTTCAAGTCGAACGCGAAGTAAGCTCTGGTGCCGCGCGCGGGCGCCCTGCCCGCGCCACTTGTGCCCCTCCGCGCCGGCCACTTGCCGGCGTTTGCACATCCAGACCCCGAAACCCAGAAGCTCCGTCCGAGGCCCCATGTTCAAACGCGTCGTGCTGCCGCTGATCGTCATCGGCCTGCTGGTCTGGCTGTACTTCTGGGCCGCGTTGAGCTGGAACTATTCCACCGGCGACCGCGCCGGCTGGGTGCAGAAGCTGTCGAACAAGGGCTGGGTGTGCAAGTCCTGGGAAGGTGAGCTGGCCCTGGTCTCGCTGCCCGGCACCATGCCCGAGAAGTTCCTGTTCACGATTCGGGACGAGAAGGTGGCCCAGGACGTGACCCGCGTGATGGGCAAGCGCGTCACCCTGCACTACGAAGAGAAGGTCGGCCTGCCCGGCAGCTGCTTCGGCGACACGCGCTACTACGTCAGCAAGGTGACGGTGAGCGACGAGATCCCGCTGGCGTCCGGCGTGATGGTGCCTTCGCGCGAGGGCCAGGCAGCGGCAGCCGCAGCGGCGGCCTCGGCACAAGCCAGCGCCTCAGGCCGATAAGGCCGCGGCGGGGCTGAAACTCCCGCAGCCCCCGCCAGGCAGACGCTTCCGGGGGACCTACTTGAACCAGATCACCTTCTTGCGCGCGCCTTCCCAGGCCTCGTAGTTCTTCGCGAACAGGTCCTCGATGCGGTTGCGCTTGACCTTGAAGGTCGGCGTGATGAGGTCGTTGTCCACCGTCCAGGCCTCGGACGTCACCACCAGGCAGGCCAGCTGCTCGTGCGGGTCCAGGCTCTCGTTGACCTTGGACAGGTGCTGCGACAGCGAGGCGTCCAGCTCGGCCTTGCCCTCGGGCGTCGCCGCCTTCTTCATCGCATCGATGTTCAGCATCAACAGGCCCAGGGGCTGGCCCAGGTTGGCGCCGGTGACGCAGCAGGCCTCGACCGCCGGGTTCATCACCAGCCGGTCCTCGATCGGCGCCGGGGCCACGTACTTGCCCTTGCTGGTCTTGAACAGGTCCTTCACGCGGCCGGTGATCTTCAGGTTGCCCTCGCCGTCCAGCGCGCCCTTGTCGCCGGTCTTCAGCCAGCCGTCCTCGGTCATCGCGTCGCGGGTCAGCCCGGGTTCCTTGTAGTAGCCCAGCATCAGACAACCGGCCTTCATCTGGATCTCGCTGGTCACCGGGTCCAGGCGGCTCTGCACGCCGTCGTACGGCAGGCCCACGGTGCCCGGGCGCTGCTTGCCCGGCATCGTGGCATGGCTGACGCCGCAGTTCTCGGTCATGCCGTAAACCTCGACCAGGTCCAGGCGCAGCTTGTTGTACCAGCGCAGCAGGTCGGGCGGCATCGGTGCGGCGCCGCCGGCGGCGAAGGTGCATTCCTGCAGTCCGAGGGCGGTCAGGATTTTCTTGCGCACGATGCCGCCCAGGATGGGGATCTTCAGCAGCCGGTCGAGCTTGGCTGGCGGCATCTTCGCGCTGATGCCCTGCTGGAACTTCACCCACAGCCGCGGCACGCTGAAAAACACCGTGGGCCGCGCGCGCTGCAGGTCGGTGGTGAAAGTCTCCAGGCTCTCGGCGAAATAGATGTGCATGCCGGTGGCCAGCAGCCCGTGCTCGACCAGCGCGCGCTCGGCCACGTGGCTCAGCGGCAGGTAGCTGAGCATGCGCGCGCTGTTGTTGATGGCGGGCACGCGCTTCAGGCCGCTCTGCACGCCCCAGGCGAAGGTGCCGAAGCTGTGCATCACACCCTTGGGCGCGCCGGTGGTGCCGCTGGTGTACATGATGGTGCCCAGCTCGTCGGCGTCGCGCACCGGGTGGCCTGGCAACGGCGCCGTCTTGGCGATGATGTCGTCCCAGGCCGGATAGTTCTTCTTGGCATCGGCCGGCGACAGCGGGTGACTGATGCAGGCCAGTCCGGCGGGGATGCCGGGCTTCATGCCCTCCCAGCCGTCGAGCTTGCCGACGAACAGCAGCTTGGCTTCGCTGTGCTCCAAGATTTGGCGGACGGTGCCGGCGGCCAGCGTCGGGTACAGCGGCACCGACACAAAGCCGCCCAGCCAGATGGCGAAGTCCGTCATCAGCCAGTGCGCCGTGTTCTTCGACAGCAGCGCCACCTTGTCCCCGGGCTGCAGGCCCAGGCTCTGCATATGGGCGGCCATGCGCCGGCTCTGGTCCAGCACCTGGCGCCAGGTGTATTCCTGTACCTGACCGCCGCCCAGAGGCTGGGTG
>JBBSCX010000064.1:0-12949 GCA_038249905.1 Burkholderiales bacterium | reverse complement strand
GGTAGTCCATGTCGAAGAAGCGCCGGCCGACGGCGTCCCAGAAGGGGCAACGGCCGCTGTCGTCGGACAGGCCCGGGCTCTCGGCGGCGATGCGGTCGCTGAAGCGGTCGGCAAATGTCTGGATGAACAGCAGCCGGGCGCGCGACAGCAATTGCGGCGCCAGCGTGTGTTCGTGCGCGGGGTCGATGAAGAAGCTGGTCAGCAGGGTGTGCCCCGTCAGGTCGTGGCACAGGTGCAGGGTGTGCACGCGGTTGCTGGCCGCCAGGGCCGGGCTGGCGTGCACCACCATCTCGTTGCGATAGCTGTAGAAGCGGTCGGCAAAGCCGGCACTGGCGGCGATGCCGCTGGTGCCGACGATGCGCGGCCGGCCATCGGCCTCGGTCGTCGCCAGGTCCTCGAGCACGAAGAGGTAGATCTCCTCGCCGCTGCTGTCGTCGCCCGATGCAAAGGCCTGGGTCGAGCGCGCCAGCCGTGCCGCCAGCGCGCCGCGGTCGGCAGGCAGGGTGGTGATGCCGGTGGCGCTGGCCGCAGCGATGCGCTCGAAGGCGTCCAGGTCGGTCGGCAGCGCGGGGCGCAGCAGGTAGCGCTGCGGGCCGGGGTCGGATGTGGGCACGACCGAGGAGAGCGAGGCGGCAGGGGTGGCCGGGGCTTCAGTGACGGGCTGTGTCATGGCGTGAGCTCCGTGGCGTTCTTGTTCTCGCGCCAGGCGGCAGCGCGCTGGCTGCGTTCGTCGCGCGGCGTGTGGCCGTAGCGGGCGCGGTAGGCATTGCTGAAATGTGAACCCGAGCTGAAACCGCAACCCAGCGCAATCTGCAGGATCGACTGGCTGGTCTGCTGCAGCAGCCGGCGCGCACGTGCCAGCCGCAGTTCGGCGTAATAGCGGCTGGGCAGTTCGTCCAGGTGCTGCTTGAACAGGCGTTCGAGCTGGCGCCGCGACACGCCCACCAGCTGCGCGATGTCCTCGGTGGCCAGGGGCTCGCCGAGGTTGGCCTCCATCAGCGACACCGCCTCGGCCAGCCGGGCGCTTGACACGCCCACGCGTGCGGCCACCGGCGCGCGCTGGCGTTCGTCGGCGGCGCGCAACCGCTCCAGCCCGAAGTGCGCCAGCAGCGCCTGCGCGATGCGTTCGCCGTGGCGCCGGCCCAGCCACGCGATCAGCAGGTCCAGGCTGGCCGTGCCGCCGGCGCAGGAAAGGCGGCTGCGGTCGATCTCGTAGACATTGCTCGACACCACCACATCGGCATGCGCGTGCGCCAGCTGCGGCCCCAGCGCCCACGGCAGGGTGGCGCGATGGCCCGTCAGCAGCCCGGCCTGGGCCAGCACCGCGGCGCCACAGCCGATGCCGCCCAGCAGCACCCCCTGGCCCGCCTGCCCGCGCAGGAAGGTGTGCAGCGCGCCGTGGCTGTCACGCACCGGCTCGGGCAGCGGGGCTTCGCTGACGACGAACAGCGCCTCCAGCCCCGGCGCGTCGGCCAGGCCGTGGGCCGGCTGCACCCGGGTGCCGCAGCCGGCACGCACGCTGCGGCCATCCAGCGACAGGGTCACCGTGGTGTAGGCGACTTCTTCCAGCACTTCGTTGGCGGCGACCAGCGCGTCCAGGGCCCCGCCCAGCGCCAGCAGCGAGAAGCGCGGCAGCAGCAGAAAGCCATGGCGCTGCGTCCGCATCATCTGCTGGGCGCAGGTGTGGCGGGCCGCGGCGGGCTGATGTCGATGTCGAAGTAGCGCGCCTGCATGCGCCGGTGCTCGCCGCTGGCCAGCAACGCGTCCAGCGCCGCGTCGATGCGGTCGCGCAGCGCCGTGTCGCCCTTGCGCACGGCGATGCCCGCGCCCAGGCCGAAGTACTTCGGGTCGTCGAAGACCGGGCCGCGGAAGGCGTAGCCCTTGCCCTGCGGCGTCTTCAGAAAGCCCGAGCTGCCGGCGATGGCGTCGACCACCACGCCATCCACGCGCCCCGACAGCAGGTCGAGATAGGCCTCGTCCTGGCGTGCGTAGCGCACGATGGTGGCGTCCTTGAACACCGCGGTGACGAAGCGGTCGTTGATGGTGTTGCGCTGCACGCCGATGCGCCTGCCCTTGGTGCCGGCCGGTGTCAGCTCGAAGCGGTCGGAATTGCGGCCGATGAAGCGGTTGCCCGATTGGTAGTACACGCGGCTGAAGTCCACCGCCTTGCTGCGTTCTTCGGTGATGGACATGGACGCGACGATGGCGTCGAGCTTCTTCGCCCGCAGCGAAGGGATCATGGCGTCGAATTCGGTCTGTACCAGGCGGCAGCGCAGCTTCAACTGCGTGCACAGGGCGTTGGCGATGTCGATGTCGAAGCCCTTGAGCTGGCCGTCGGGGCCCAGTTCGCTGAACGGTGGGTAGGCGGCCTCGACGCCGATGCGCAGTTCGCCCTGTGGCTGGGCGTACAGCGGGCCGCTGGCCGCGGCGATGACGAAGGGCAGGGCCAGGCAGAGCGGACGACGGCGCATGGTGGGCTTCCGGTGGGCAGACGTGCCCTGGCCATGTGGGCCCGCATGGCCAGCGCCCGTTCAACGGGCGGCCGCCGCCGCGGGCGCCGCCGGCACACGGGGCAGCGGCGTGTACAGCGGGCGCGCCATTGTGACGGGCGTCACATCCAGCAGCACGCCCTGCAGCGTGTAGTCGTCCTGCCGCGCGCTGGTGTGCGCACGCGTTGCCGGCCCCTTGTACAGCCGCCATTCGAAGCCAATGGACGCTGCCGCCGCTGCTGCCGAATGCGCCGCACCTTGCAATGCCAGCTGCGGGCGAAAGCTGATGCCGCGCACCTCGGCGTCGTTGCTGTCCACCAGCCGCGCCATGGCGGTGGTGATGACGCCGTCGCCCAGCATGTCCGGGTAGAAGACGTCGCCGCTGAAGTAGCCGCGATAACCGGCCGCGTTCGGGTCCAGCAGGCGCGACTTGAAGCGGGCGGGCTGCAGCGTGCGTGTGGCCAGGTCGTAGCGGTCGCCGCTGTCCAGAAAACTCAGCGCGGCGCCCTGCAGGCGCAAGGGAACACCCTTGCGCGCCGCGTCATGGCGTGCGTCCGTCAGGTCGACGACCAGAACGCCGCCCGCACCCAGGGCCTCGACCTCAAAGCCGCGCACGATGGCGGCGCTGTCTTCCTCCACGCCCAGCCCCAGCGGCACCCCGCGCGCCGCCAGCAGCGGCAGCAGCCGGGCGATGCGGCCCCGTTTCAAAAAGTGCTGGTCGACCACCACCTGCGGCGGCAGAAAGCCGAAGCCGCGGTCCACCTCCTGCCCGTCGCGCAGGGCGCCTTGCGGGTCCTGCAGCGCGCCGATCAGATCGGGCGCATCGCGAAAGGCCAGCGCACTCAACACCGCGGCGCCCGAACTGGTGCCCGCGACCACGCCGCCGCGCTGCCACAGCGCACGAATGGCCAGCAGCAAGGGGCTGTCGATGCCGCCGGGCCGCAATGTGTCGAGCAGCCGCGACTGCGCGCCGCCGCTGAAGAAGACGCCACGCGCGGCGCCGACACGTTCGATCCAGCGCCGGTCCTGCACCGCCGCAGCCAGGTCGATGCCGGGCAGGCGTGGGGCGACGGGGATGGCCTCGGCCACCGCGCCGTGGCGCTGCAGGTTGGCGACGATGCGCGCGGCCGCAGCCTCGGGATCGCCCGAGGCGGTGGCAAACACCACATAACGGGCGCCCGGACCGCCAGCGAGAAGCACCAGGCGTTGCCAGACGAGTGCGTTTTCGTCCTGCAAGGCGCCACCGATGGCCACCGTGATCCCCTGGGCGCTGGCCACCCGCGGTGCGGCCAGGCCGAGCAGCAGGGCCAGGCACAGCCACAGGCCCAGCAGCGGCAAGGCGAGCACCGCCCGCGCGTGATTCGGCCCGTGATGCAGCCCGTACCGCAGCCCGTACCGCAGCCCGTGACGCAGCAAGGCAGGTGTCCACGAATCCATGCCGGCGATCTTGTCATCAAGCAAAGCCACCCGCGGCGCGCCGACTTGGCCTTTTGCGACAGCCACTTTTCTTGGCGCGACCGCGGCCTGTCGACCCTGTAGCGCGCCGCAGCGCCGCCTGCCTACATTTCACCGCCTCCCACACCTGCGTCTTCACGCCTGCAGCCTTCTCGCCTGCCGACATTGCAGACCCTGTCAGCCCGCCCTTGCCCCGCACCAGGAATCTTTTGCATGAGCATCCGCCACGCCCTCTCCAGTCAAGTGCTGCGCGCCTCGCTGCGGCCTTCCCTGCGCCCGTCATTGCGTCCTGTGGCTCTGGCCACGCTGGCCCTGCTGGCCTCGGCCTGCAGCATCGCGCAGGCCCAGCAGCGCATCGAGATCACCGGCTCGTCCATCAAGCGCCTGGAGGGCGAAAGTGCGCTGCCGGTGCAGACCGTGACGCGTGAGGAGATCGACAAGTCGGGCGTCACCACCGCGGCCGAACTGCTCAGCAAGATCAGCGCCAACAGCAACGGCCTGTCCGATGGCGCCAGCATCAGCGACGGCACCAGCGGGCAGCGCGGCTTCAATTCGGCCAACCTGCGCGGCATCGGCACCAGCAGCACCCTGGTGCTGTTGAATGGCCGCCGCCTGGCCAACTTCGCCAGCCCGGGCGACAACGCGGGCGTGGACCTGAACAACATCCCGGCCGGTGCCATCCAGCGCGTCGAAATCCTGAAGGATGGCGCCAGCGCCATCTACGGCACCGACGCCATCGGCGGCGTCATCAACTTCATCACCCGCCGCGACTACCAGGGCGGCGACCTGCGTGCGCACTGGGGCGACACGCAGCAGGGCGGAGCGGGCAAGAAGACGCTGTCCCTGGCCGGGGGCTTCGGCGACCTCGACAGCCAGGGCTTCAACGTCATGGGCGTGCTCGACTTCCAGGCCCTGGACAGCCTGCGGTCCAACCAGCGCGACTTCATCGCCAACAACGACATTCCCAACCGTCTGGGCAACCTGTTGTCCAGCTTTCCGGTGCCGGCCAATTTCGGCGTCACCACGGCGCAGCGCAACCAGCTCAATGCCGCCGGCAACTACGGCTTCACCAGCAACCGCATCAACTTCTCGCGCCCAGGCTGCAACCCGCCCGAAAGCGTGTTTGCGCCGGCCTCCGTGGGCGGGGCCAGCGGCTGCACCTACAACTACATGGCCGACACCGAGATCTACCCGGACTCGAACAAGGTCTCCTTCCTCGGCCGCGGCGTGTTCCGCATCAACCCCGATGCGCAGGCCTTTGTCGAACTGCTGCGCTCGGAGAGCAAGACCAAGTACGTGCTTTCGCCCGTGCCGCTGCGTCTGCGCAACGTCGGTGGCGTGGACGACCGCATGCCCGCGGCGTCGGTGCCGCAGTTCGTGGCGGCCGGCATCACCGGTGTCGTCGGCGACCTGCGCCTGCGCGCCAAGGAGATGGGCAACCGCACAAACCAGGTCACGAGCCGGGCCAATCGCATCGTCGCCGGTCTGACGGGCACGGCCGGCGGCTGGGACTACGACGCGGCGCTGAACCACAGTGTCAACGAAGCCACCGACCGCTACATCGACGGCTACTTCCGCTATCGCGCCGTCGCCGATGGCCTCAAGAGCGGCGCCATCAGCACCAACGGCAACAGCGGCGCGGCGGGCAAGGCCATCATCGAGGCCGCGCGCGTCAACGACGCGGCGCGCTCCAGCCGCGGCACGGTCAGCAGCCTGGACGTGAAGGCCTCGACCGTGATCGGGCAAATGGCCGGTGGCGATGTGTCGCTGGCCCTGGGCGCCGAGACGCGGCGCGAACGCCAGCGCTTCGACCCCTCCGACCTGCTGCGCAGCAACGACATTGCCGGCGACCGCAGTGCCAGCGGCGCCAGCCCGCCGATCGCCACGCGCAACACGCGCGGCGTGGTGGCGGCCTATGCCGAAGTGCTGTTGCCCCTGAGCAAGAGCCTGGAGGTGCAGGCCGCCCTGCGCCACGACCGTTACCAGACCGTCGGCAACACCACCAACCCCAAGCTGGGCCTGCGTTTCGAGGCCACCGAAGACCTGGTGCTGCGGGGCAGCTTCAACACCGGCTTCCGCGCACCGAGCTTCAGCGAGCTGTACCGGCCGGTGATCTTCGGTTCGGCCTCCAGCGTGCTGCCCGACCCGGTGCTGTGCGCCATCGAGCAGGGCAACCTGAGCTTCTGCGCCGACCAGTGGCCGGTGCAGCGCCGCAGCAACCCGGACCTGCAGCCCGAGACGAGCCGTCAGTTCTCGCTGGGCGCCGCCTGGCAGCCGACGCGCTCGCTGAACGCGACGCTGGACTACTGGGACATCCTGAAGAAGGACGTCATCAGTGACATCGGCGAAGAGATCATCCTGTCCAACCCGACGAAGTACGCCAACCTCATCGTCCGCAACAGCAGTCAGGTCATCACCGACATCATCTTGCAGAAGCGCAACCAGGGCCAGCAGAAGACCTCGGGCATCGACCTGGGGCTGGACTGGCGCGGCGCGGCCAGCGACATCGGACGCTTCGGCGTCAAGTTCAGCGGGACCGTGGTGCTGGAGTCGAAGAAGCAGACCGCCCCCGGCGATGAATTTGTCAGCAACCTGAACAAGTTCGTCAACGACGGCGTGGTGCAGCGCTGGCGCCACCGGCTGTCCGGCGACTGGGACTTCGGCAACTTCGGCTTGACGCTGGCCAACACGTATTACGGCGGCTACACCGACCAGAACACGGCCATCAACCTGGACACCGGCCGCTTCCTGGCGCCCAACACCGTCAAGGCCTATTCGCTGTGGGACCTGACCGGGTCGTGGCAGGCCAGCAAGCAATTGCGCGTGCGCGGCGGCATCCTGAACCTTCTGAACACCGACCCGCCGTTCTCGAACCAGGCCTACTACTTCCTGGCCTCCTACGACCCCACCTACACCGACCCGCGCGGCCGCAGCTACTACGTCAGCGTGCAATACAGTTTCAAGTGAGGTCGCGCGGGCATGTCCCCGCGCGGTGCGCGCGGGGGATATGAAGGGTGCAGGCGCAGGAGGGGACGCAGGGGACGCATGGGGCGCTGGAGTCGCTGGGCACGGACTTGCAGGCCGGGGCTGCGCGCCCGGCCGCGACAGGCCCTGGCCCCAGCCCCGGCCCCAACATCGACGCGACCCTGCCGGGCATGCCGGTCACGCCCGACGACATCCGCGCCGCCGCCGCGCGCATTGCCGGCGATGTGCGCCGCACGCCGCTGTGGCGGCTGCCCGGCGCGACACTGGGCCTGGGCTGCGCCGAGGTCTGGCTGAAGCTCGAACACCTGCAACTCGGCGGCAGCTTCAAGGCCCGCGGCATGTTCAACCGCCTGCGCGCGCAGCCGCGGCCGGCGGCCGGTGTGGTGGTGGCATCCGGTGGCAATGCCGGCATCGCGGTGGCGCAGGCGGCGCGCGCGCTGGGCGTGCATTGCGAGGTCTTCGTGCCCGAACTGTCCAGCCCGGCCGAACGCGCCGCGCTGGCGGCCCTGGGCGCACAGGTGGTGGTGGGTGGTGCCGCCTACGCCGACGCGCTGGCCGCGGCACAGGCGCGCCAGGCTGTCACCGGCGCACTGTGGATGCATGCCTACGACCAGCCCGAGGTGGTGGCCGGTGCCGGCACACTGGCACTCGAGATCGAACAGGACGCCGGCAGCCTGCCCGATCGGGTGCTGGTCAGCGTCGGCGGTGGCGGGCTGATCGGCGGCATCGCGGCCTGGTGCGCCGGCCGCACGCGGGTCGAGGCCCTGGAGCCGGAGGGCTCGCCCACGCTGCACGCCGCGCGGGCGGCCGGTCGGCCCGTGGATGTCGATGTCGGTGGTCTGGCCGCCGACGCGCTGGGCGCACGCCGCATCGGCAATGTGGCCTGGCCGATCACCGAGCGCCATGTCGCTGCGGCGCACCTGCTGCCGGACGCGGCCATTCGCGAAGCGCAGCGCCGGCTGTGGCAGGACCTGCGCCTGGCGGTGGAGCCTGCCGCCGCCTTGCCGTTGGCGGCGCTGCTGTGCGGCGCCGTGCAGCCGGCCGCGCACGAGAGGGTGGCGGTGATCCTTTGCGGCGCGAACCTGGACCCGGCGAGCCTGGGCTGAGGCAGGCGCTGCAGCGCAGCGCCTGGTCGCTCGTTGCGGTCGGTTCCTGGTGTCGGTCCCGGTGTCAGTTCGGGATGTGGGTTCGCGCCGTCAGTTCGCCGCCGCTGCCGCGCTGCCGTTGCCTGCTGCCGCCGTCGGCCCCGCCGGCACGCCTGCCGCGCCCTTGGCCACCAGCTTCTCCATCTCGTCCATCAGCCGGTTCATCTGCGCCAGCAGCGCGCGATACGGCTGCGGGCTGTCCATGTCCAGCCCGGCGTCCTTCAACAATGGCACCGGGTGGCGTGACCCGCCGCTCTTCAGCACGCTCAGGTAAGTGTCGCGCGCCTTCGCATCGCCCGTCACCAGTTGCGCCGTGAAGTGGCTGGCGGCGGCCATCGAGGTGGCGTACTGGTAGACATAGAACGGGCGGTAGAAATGCGGGATGAAGGCCCACTCGGTGCACACCGCCGGGTCGATGGCCATCACGCCGGCCTCGGCGCCGTGGTACTTGCGCAGCAGGCCGCAGTACATCTGCGTCATGCGCTTGCCGGTGACGGCTTCGCCGCGTTCCAGCGCGTCGTGCACCTGCAGTTCGAACTCCGCGAACATGGTCTGGCGGAAGAAGGTGCTGCGCAGGCGCTCGACCGCCTCGCCCAGGTAGAACAGGCGTTCCTCCTTGTCCTTGGCCGTCTTCAGCACATGGTCCTGCAGCAGCAGTTCGTGCGTGAAGGCCGCGATCTCGGCCAGGAACAGCGGATAGCCCGCGGTCTCGGCCGGCTGCGTGTTGTTGGCCTGCAGGGTGTGCATGCCATGGCCCCATTCGTGGGTATAGGTGCTGACGCTGTCGAAACTGTCCTGGTGGTTCAGGAAGATCAGCGGCGTCATGCCGTACACGCCGCTCTGGTAGGCGCCCTGGCTCTTGCCCGGCGCGGGGTAGACGTGCATGGTGCGGTCGCCCAGCGCCTTGGCCAACTGCGCCTGGTAGGGCGTGCCCAGCGGGGCGACGCTGGCCAGCGTCAGCACGGCCGCCTGCTCGGGCGTGTAGCGGCGGGTGCCGGGCACCAGGTCGGGGTAGATGTCGTGGTAGCCCAGGTCGGCCAGGCCCAGCATGCGCTGGCGCAGCTTCAGGTAGCGGTGCAATGTGGGCAGGCCGGCATTGGCCTCGGCCACCAGGGTGCGGTACACGCTTTCGGGGATGGCGTTGTCGGCCAGGCTGGCGGCCACGGCGCTGGGGTAGCCGCGCAGCCGCGCGTTGACGACGCCAACCTCGACGCGCTGCGCCAGCGTGCTGCCCAGCGTGTTCTCGATGCGGCCGTAGCTGCGGTAGAAGCTGTCGAAGACCTGCTTGCGCACGGCGCGGTCGGGGTGGGCGCGCAGCCGCGTGTAGGCGGTGCTGTCGATGCGCTGCGGCTTGCCCTCGATGGTCAACGTCGGCCACTCCATGTCCACCGTGGTCAGCAGCGTGCGTGTGTTGGCCTGGGCGTTGAGCACGGGTGACAGCGCGGCCAAGGCGGCCTCGGCCTCAGGGTGCAGGCGGTGCCTGGCCAGGCGCTGGGTCTCGCGCAGGCGCACGGCGTGCTTGCCCAGACCGGCGTCGGTGCGCAGGAACGACTCGACCTGGGTCGGCCCCAGGTCACGGATGGCGCCATCCACCCAGGCGACGGCCGCACCGTACTGCCCGCCGAGCGAACGTGCCTGCGCCGCCCGTTCCTGGTGGCGCGGGTTGCGGTTGTCGGTGGACAGCAGCACGCTGGCGTACACCCCCAGGCGGCGCATGCGCTGCGTCAACGCCGAGACATGGTCCAGCGTGGCGCGCACGCTCGCGGCGTTGCGCGCAAAGCCGGGCTGCAGCGTCTTCAGCTTGGGCAGTTCGGCGAGCAGCGCCTGGCGTTCGGCTTCCCAGGCGGCGTCGTCCTTGAACAGCGGGCTCAGGTCCCAGACGTGGCGCGGATCGGGGGTGGGCGTGACGGCTGCGGGGGCCGTGGCAGGCGTGGCCGGCGAGGTGGACGTTGCCGTGGCGCCGCCGGCCGCCGTGTTGGCCAGTTCGATGGCATCGAAGTCCAGTTCCTCGGCCGTGGCGGTGCCGACCAGTGTCAGCAGCGCGGCGAGCGAAAGAGCGGTCAGGGCGGCCAAACGCCGCGTCGGGCGCTTGATGGGGTGGTGCATGGTGGGATCCAGCGATGAAAAGGGTCTGGAAACGGGCGGCAGTCCACCCGCGCAAGGCGGCGATTGTGGCCGCCACGCCGGGGCGGTGCAGGCCTTCAACGCGGCAACCCCGCCAACCAGTCGCGCACCACAGCCACGGTCTGCGCCGGGTCTTCTTCCTGCGGCACATGGCCCAGTTCAGGAAACACCACGCGACGGCTGCCGGCGATGCGGCGCTCGAACTCCTCGCCCACCTTCGGCGGAATCAGCCGGTCGCGCCCGCCCCACAGGATCAGCGTCGGCTGGCGCACGCCGTTGATGCGATCGGCGTCCACACCCGGCTGCCAGTGGCGCAGTCGGTCCACCAGCGCGCGGCGGTTGCCTTCGCGCAATGTCAGTTCGAAGTAGCGGTCCACCAGTTCGGGCGTCACCTTGCCCGGGTCGCCGTAGACGCCCTCCAGCCCTTGCGCCACCAGGCCGCGCGGCAGCACCCATTCGAGCACGCGGTTCAGCACCGGCACACGCGCCAGCGTCCAGGCCGCGGGCATCTGCTCGGGGCGGAACAACGGCCCCGCGGCGTCCACCAGCACGAGGGCCTGCACCCGCTCTGGCGCCAGCAGGGCGACGCGCCAGGCGATCTCGCCGCCCAGCGAGTTGCCGCCCATCACCACCTTGCCGACCCGCAAGCGGTCAAGCACATCGACGACGAAGCGGGCATAGGTGTCGCCGCTGTAGTCCCCCGCGGTGTACTGGCCAACGAAAGGCCCGGTGAGGCCGAAGCCCGGCAGGTCGAGCGTGATGACGCGCCGCTGCGCACGCAGCGCGGCCGCCCAGCCTTCCCAGGTGTGCAAGCTGGCCGAGGTGCCGTGCAGCAGCACGATGGGCAGCGGGTCCTCGCGCGGGCCTTCGTCGCGCAGGTGGACGACCTGGCCGCGCACCTCGACGAAGTCCGAAGGCGGCGCCGCCCAGCGCGCCACCAGCGTGGCCACCGGCCGGTCGGCCGCGCGCGACAAGGTGAAGGCGATGGACGTCAGGATCAGCAACAGGCCGAAGGCCTTGAGCAGCAGGCGGACGAGCACGGTATCGGCGGGGCGTGGGTGCAGGGGCGCTGATCATCGCGCAGCGCCGCAGCGCCGCAGCGTCACCGCGGCTTTGACAACGCTGGGCCGGGCCGGGCTCTGGCGCCTTCCTAAAATGCCCCGATGAGCTTCGTCCACCTCCGCACCCACTCAGAGTATTCCGTCGTCGACGGCACTTTGCGCATCCCCGCCGCCGCCGATGCCGCCGCCGCCGACGGCCAGCCCGCCCTGGCCATTACCGACCTGGCCAACCTCTTCGGCGCCATCAAGTTCTACGGCGCCTGCCGCCAGGCCGGCGTGAAGCCGCTGATCGGGGCCGATGTCTGGATCGAACCCGGCCCGGGCGAAAAGCTGGCCAGCCGCATGCTGCTGCTGGTGCAGGACCAGGCCGGCTACCTGAACCTGTGCACCTTGCTGGCCGATGCCTGGGTGCACAACGCGCAGCGCGGCAGCAACCAGGCCTGGATCAAGTGGCAGGAGCTTGCTGCCCATGCCGGCGGTCTGATCGCGCTGTCGGGCGCCGACCAGGGCGCCATCGGCCAGGCCCTGCTGGCCGGCGACGAGCCGCGCGCTGCCGAACTGGCGCAGCGCCTGGCCGATCTGTTCCCGCGCCGCTTCTACCTGGAGTTGCAGCGCGCCGGCCTGCCCACGCACGAGGCCCATGTGCGCGCCGCCGTGCCGCTGGCCGCCCGCCTGGGCCTGCCGGTGGTGGCGACGCACCCGGTGCAGTTTCTCGAGCGCGAGGACTACGACGCGCACGAGGCCCGCGTCTGCGTCGCCGACGGCGAGACCCTGGACAACCCCAAGCGCGTGCGCCGCTTCACGCCCGACCAGTACTTCAAGACCGCGGCCGAGATGCAGGCACTGTTTGCCGACGTCCCGTCGGCGCTGGCCAACACGCTGGCCATCGCGCAGCGCTGCAACCTGCGCCTGGTGCTGGGCAAGCCGCAGCTGCCCGACTTCCCTACGCCCGACGGCAGCCCGCTGAACGAGCACTTTCGCCGCGCCTCGCAGGCCGGCCTGGCCCAGCGGCTGCAGGCGCTGTATCCCGACCCGGTGCGGCGCGATGCCGAGCGGCCGCGTTATGTCGAGCGCCTGGATTACGAGATCGAGACCATCATCCAGATGGGCTTTCCGGGCTACTTCCTGATCGTCGCGGACTTCATCGTCTGGGCCAAGGCCAACGGCTGCCCGGTGGGGCCGGGACGCGGATCGGGCGCGGGCTCGCTGGTGGCCTACGCGCTTCTGATCACGGACCTGGACCCGCTGCAATACAAATTGCTGTTCGAGCGCTTCCTGAACCCCGAGCGCGTGTCGATGCCCGACTTCGACATCGACTTCTGCCAGGCCAATCGCGAGCGAGTCATCGACTACGTCAAGGCCAAGTACGGGCGCGAGGCGGTGAGCCAGATCGCCACCTTCGGCACCATGGCCAGCAAGGCCGCATTGCGCGACGTCGGGCGCGTGCTGGGCATGGCCTACGGGCATGTGGACAGCGTGGCCAAACTGGTGCCCGGCCTGCCCGGCAAGACCTACACGCTGGCGCCGTTGCCCACATTGCCCGATAAGCCCGACCCGGGCCTGGTCTATGTGCGCAAGGAAGTGCCCGAACTGGAACAGCGCGAACGCGCCGAGAGCGAGGTGGCCGAACTGCTGGCCCTGGCCACGCGCTGCGAAGGTCTGGTGCGCAACATCGGCATGCACGCGGGCG
>JBBSCX010000063.1:0-12970 GCA_038249905.1 Burkholderiales bacterium | reverse complement strand
TGTCGCCGCCGCTGGGCATGGCCGTCAGCGGGTGCGGACGCCGGGTCTCGGAATAGCGGCGCAGCAGGGCCTCGTTGCTGGCGTCCAGAAAGATGGCGCGCACGCGCACGCCCTCGGCCCGCAACTGGTCGAACAGCGGCAGCAGGTGCGGCAGCGACGCCGCGGTACGCACGTCCACCGCCGCCGCCACGCGGTAGGTGTAGCGGCCGTGCTCCAGGCGGATGAAATCGCGCAGCAGTTCGGGCGGCAGGTTGTCGACGCAGAAATATCCGGCGTCTTCCAGCGCATGCAGTGCCACCGACTTGCCCGACCCGGAGATGCCGGTGATCAGGATGACCTCGGGGCCGCTGCGCTCTTCCAGCGGGCTCCATTCGCTGGTGGTCATGGTGCGCCCACCTTGCCCAGCATGGCCTGGGCGTGGGCGCGGCTGGTGCCGGCCAGGCGTTCGCCGCCCAGCATGCGTGCGATCTCGCTGACACGGGCTTCGCCGGTGACGGGCTGGATCTGGCTGGTGGTGGTGCCGCCCTGCAGCGCCTTGCTGACGACGAAGTGCCCGTCGGCGCAGGCCGCCACCTGCGCCAGGTGCGTCACCGCCAGCACTTGAGCGCTGCCGCCGAGCTGTTTCATCAGGCGACCGACGCTGTCGGCAACCGTGCCGCCGACGCCGGCATCGATCTCGTCGAAGATGAGTGTGGGTAGGGCGATTTCGATGGTCGTGGCGGTTGCGCCCGCGGCGTCTTCTGCCGTGGTGACGGCACCCGCTGCACCCTGCGCCGTGGTGACGGCACCTGCGGCCCCCTGGGCCGTGGTCACCGCACCAGCGGCCCCCTGGGCCGTGGTCACCGCTATCGCCAGCGCCAGCCGCGACAGTTCACCGCCCGATGCCACCTTGGCCAGCGGCCGCGGTGTGCTGCCGGCATGACCGGCGACACGCAGTTCCACCGACTCCAGGCCCCAGGCCTGTGGCTCGTCCTGCGGCAGCAGCGCCACCTCGAAACGGCCGCCGGCCATGCCCAGCTGCTGCATCGCCTGCGTCACCGCCTGCGCCAGCTTCGGCGCGGTCGTGCTGCGCGCCCGGCTCGCCACCTGGGCCTGGCGGCGCCAAGCGGTTTCGGCCTCGGCACTGGCGCGTTCCAGGCCGGCGACGTCGGCTGCAGCGTCCAGCCCGGCCAGCTCCGACGCCCAGGCCGCGCGCAGGGCCGGCAATTCGGCCGCCGGCCGCCGGTAGCGGCGGGCCAGCGCCACCCAGGTGGCCAGTCGGGCATCCAGATCAGCCAGGCGGCCCGGGTCGGGCTCGCTGCGGCCCAGGTAGGCGTTCAGGCTGTGCACACCGTCGTCGATCTGCGCCTGCGCCGTGCGCAGCACCTCGACCACGTCGGCCAGCGCCGGGTCATAGCGTGCCACGTCGTCCAGCGCTGCAATGGCGCGGCCCGTCAGGGTGCCGGCGGCGGGTTCGTCATCGGCCAACGCCGCCAGCGCCACGCGCGCGCCGTCGAGCAATGCCTGCCCGTGAGACAGGCGCTGGTGTTCGGCGTTCAGCGTGGCCCATTCGCCGTCGCCCGGCGCCAGTTTGTCGATCTCGGCCAGCTGCCAGGCCAGCCGTTCACGTTCACGCAGCAACTGCTCGCCCTGCGCGCGCGCCTGCGCCAGCGCGGTCTGCGCGCTGCGCCATGCGGCCCAGGTCTGCAGCAGCGGGGCGGCGTCGATGCCGGCCTGCGTGTCGAGCAGGGCGCGCACGGCCGCCGGCCGCGTCAGGCTCTGCCAGGCGTGCTGGCCGTGGATCTCGACCAGCGCATCGGCCGCCTCGCGCAACTGCGCCACCGTGGCCGGGCTGCCGTTGATCCAGGCGCGGCTGCGGCCCTGCGTGTCCACCGTGCGGCGCAGCAGCAACGTGGCCTCGGCCGCATAACCGGCTTGTTCCAGCCAGGCGCCCAGCGCCGCTGGCGTATCGAACTCGGCCGCCACTTCGGCCCGCGCCGCGCCTTCGCGCACCATGCTCGCGTCGGCACGCTGGCCCAGCGCAAACTGCAATGCGTCGATGAGGATGGACTTGCCGGCCCCGGTCTCGCCCGTCAGCACCTGAAAGCCGGGGCCCAGGTCGAGCTCGAGCGCCGCCACGATGGCGACGTCGCGCAGGCTCAGGCGGCGCAGCATGCAGGACCACGGCTCACGTCGTGCCCTCGTACCAGCGCAATTTGCGCCGCAGCGTGGCGTAGTAGCTCCAGCCCAGCGGGTGCAGGAAGCGCACTGTGCGCGCCGAGCGGCGCACGCGCACCACGTCCCCGGGCAGCAGGCTGGCCAGGATATGCATGTCGAAGTTGGCCGACACATCGCGCCCGGCCACGATGCCGATGCGGATCTCGCCGTGGTCAGGCAGCACGATCGGCCGGTTCGACAGCGTATGGCTGGCAATCGGCAGCACCACCCAGCCGGCGATGCCGGGGTGCAGGATGGGACCACCGGCCGACAGTGCATAGGCGGTACTGCCGGTGGGCGTGGCGATGATCAGGCCGTCGGCGCGCATGTTGGCGACGAAGTCGTCGCCGACGTCGACGCTGACCTCGAGCATGCCGGCGCCGCCGCCGCGGCTGACGACCACGTCGTTGACCGACAGGCCCTCGAAGATCTTCTCGCCGTCGCGCCAGACGTCACCTTCCAGCATCGAGCGGCGCTCGTCTTCGTAGTCGCCGGCCAACATGGGCCCCAGCGTGTCGCGATATTGGCCCGCGGACAGGTCGGTGATGAAGCCCAGGCGGCCCTGGTTGATGCCGATCAGCGGCATGTTCCAGCGCGAGAACTCGCGCGCGATGCCCAGCATCGTGCCGTCGCCACCGATGACCACGGCCAGGTCGCAGCGGGCGCCGAGTTCGGCGGTCGTCAACGCATTGAATTCGGTCACGCCGGTGGCCGCAGCGGTGTCCTGCTCGAAGCTGACCTCGAGCCCGCGTTCGACCAGAAAACGCGCCACATCCTCCAGCACCGGGCGTATGCCGCGGGACTGGAACCTGCCGACGATCGCCGCATGCTTGAAGCCTGACGCCATGAAAGTCATTACACCATAGGGGTCCGCGGCCGCCGTGTTGGCGGGGGTGCTGTCCGGGCTGCTGTCCGGGTGTGGAACGGAAGGCAAAACAGCAGGCCTATCGCGGAGCGGAACGCGGGGTGTTGCCGACGGTCCGGTCCCTACAATCAAAACATGCTCGACGACCGCGCCCGGACCCTGCTGAAGACCCTGGTCGAGCGCTACATCGCCGACGGCGTGCCTGTCGGATCGCGCACCCTGTCCAAGGCCTCGGCCCTGGACCTGTCGCCGGCCACCATCCGCAACGTCATGGCCGACCTCGAAGAGCTGGGCCTGATCGCCAGCCCGCACACCAGTGCCGGCCGCATCCCCACCGCGCGCGGCTACCGGCTGTTCGTCGACACCATGCTGACGACGCGCCCGCTGGACCTGGCCTTGCTGAACCGGCTGCAGCACGCCGCACCCGATGGCGCGTCAGCGATAAGCGGCGCGCAAGGCAAGCTGAATCCCGACCAGCCGCAGCGCGTGATTGCGCAGGCGGCACAAATGCTGTCCAGCCTGAGCAACTTCGTCGGCGTCGTGACGGCGCCGCGCAAGGCCAGTGTCTTTCACCACATCGAGTTCTTGCGCCTGGGCGACAAGCGTGTGCTGGTGATCATCGTCGCACCCGACGGCGACGTGCAGAACCGCGTCATCTTCACCACCCGCGACTTCACGCAGGCCGAGTTGCAGGAAGCCAGCATGCACCTGAACGCGCACTACGCGGGCCTGAGCATCGAGGCCGTGCGTGAACGCCTGAAGCGCGAAATCGAGGCCCTGCGCGGCGAGATCGCCGGCCTGATGCAGGCGGCGGTGCAGGCCGGCACCGAGGCCATGGCCGAGAGCGAGAACGTCGTCGTCAGCGGCGAACACAACCTGCTGGCGGTGCAGGACCTGGGCAACGACCTGGGCAGCCTGCGCCGGCTGTTCGGCGTCTTCGAGCAGAAGACCGAACTGATGCGCCTGCTGGACGTCAGCAGCCGCGCCGAGGGCGTGCGCATCTGGATCGGCGGCGAGAGCCAGGTCGTGCCCTTCGAGGAACTGAGCGTGGTGACGGCGCCGTACGAGATCGATGGCCGCGTGGTCGGCACCCTGGGCGTGATCGGCCCCACGCGCATGGCCTACGACCGCATGATCCAGATCGTCGACATCACCTCGCGGCTGGTGGGCAACGCGCTGTCGGTGAAGTAGCGAGCGCTGTCTCGCCGACGTACCGCGACGGCCGGGAGCCGGCCCGCAAGCCCGGCCCCGAGCCGGAGAGCGCCCTACACTGCGCGGTGGGGGCCGTTAGCTCAGTTGGTCAGAGCAGAGGACTCATAATCCTTTGGTCGTTGGTTCGAGCCCAACACGGCCTACCACTGACAGCTCCGCAAGGGGCCAGAAAAGACCAAAGCGCTATGTGAATCGATCACGTGGCGCTTTTTTCATGTCCGCATGTGACCGGGCAGCGATGTTTGCATGTACCTGTCCGCCGGGCCGCACTCCGGGTAACTGGTCTCAAAGTACGTGCCAAGCCCCGGCCCTTTGCCGACCGGTTGGCGCGCGTGGCAACGTCGATCGAGCGAGTGTCTCGCCAGGTTGGCCCGGCCCGCGGCGACGAAGAACGCGACATCTCCCTCGCTATTCGCCCTGCCAGTCCCGCGCGTCCGGCCTACAGTCCGCCGCACCATGCCCTACGTTCGCCGCGACGCCGATGGCGTCATAGCCAGCCTGCACCGCCGCCCAGAGGGCGACGCGGTGGAATTTGTCGACGATGCCGACCCCGCCGTTCAGGCCTTCGTCGGCGCCGGCCGCGATGACGGTTTTTCGCGCCTGGACGCCGAGTTCATCCGTGTGTTGGAAGACGTGATCGACGTGCTGGTGCGCCGCAATCTCATCGCCGTCACCGACCTGCCGGCCGATGCGCGGCGCAAGCTGTATTCGCGCAAGGGCCAGCGGGTGCCGACGCGGCTGAGCGAACTCGGCCTGCTGGGCGCGGGTGACGGGGTCGGCGACCTGGACGTGTCCATCGGCCGCGAGCCCTGAGCCCGGCCGTCGCGACTCAGGCGGCCAGCACGGTCTGGCTGTCCAGCCCTGCGGCCAGGGTGTCGGCCAGTTCGTCGCCCGACCGCCAGGCGGCCTCGACGTCGGCGCCGACCAGGAAGTCGCCGCACACGCCCAGACCCAGGTGCGCATCCCACCAGCATTCGGGCGCGGACGGGGCGTTGGTCCTGGTCTGCACCACGGCCGATGGGGCTGCAGAGGCCACCGCCGGCAAGGCGTAGCGCCAGCGGTGCACCGTCGCATGCAGCCACTTCGGCCCGCGGCGACCTGCTGCGCTGGTGCCCCCTCCGCCTGCAGTCGGTCTTGCAGCCGATCCTGCAACCCCGCCGGCCACCCGATCTGGCAGCAGCGCAGCCAGGGCCTCGCACAGCGCGCGGGTGACGGCCTCGGGGCTGTCTTCCAGGTGCGCGGCGCTCCATTCGGCGCTGGCCTGTGCCACCCAGGTGGCGGTGCCGGCCGGGACCTGGCGCCCGGGCTTGCGGTCGTCGCGCACGACCCAGGCCAGGGGGCCGCGGTCGGGTTCGGCCGCGTCCCAGGGCCAGTCGACGTCGGCGCTGGCGGCCATCAGCGTCCAGCAAGGCTGCATGCGCACCTGACGCAAGGTCTCGGCCCAACCTTCGTGGTGGCCGCCCAGCAGCGCGGCCGCCTGCGCTGGCGGCAGCGCCAGCACCACCTGGTCGAAGGGCCCGGCCTGGCCGCCTTCGGCCATGTGCAACATCCAGCCGGCAGCGGTGCGCTGCAGCCGTTGCACGGTGTGCCGCAAGTGCAGCGGCAAGTCAGCCCGCAGGTGGCGAGCCAGCGCCGGCATGTCGGGCGTCGCCGTCCACACCGTGGCCGGGCCCGTGCCGGGCCGCTGACTGTGCACCCGTGGCGTCCAGCGCGCCACCGCGCCAGCCGCCTCGGCACGGGCCAGCACGGCGCGAAAGCGCGGCGTGCGTGCACCAAACAGCGTAGCGCCATGGTCCAGGGCCAGGGCGACTTCGGGGATCTCGGGACTCTCGGTCAATCGGCGCGTGGCCATGCGGCCGCCGACGCCGCGCGACTTGTCGAACAGGCTGACGCTCAGGCCACCTTGATGCAGGCCGGCTGCACAGGCAATGCCTGCCAGGCCGGCGCCGACGACTGCGACACGGACAGTGCTGGAAGGTGTGGGCATGGCAGGAACCTCGCGATGGTGGGGACGGGGGGCAGTGCGGCACCATCTTGCCCATCGGCCCGGTCGGGTCGCTGGAACGGTGTCTTGAACAAGATTGACCAATGCATCGTACGATCGATGAATCGGAATGTCTGCGGTGTGACTCACATATGAACGTAAAGTTCACCCTTTAGTCGCGTCACAAGCAGTTCAATATCCGAATAATCTGTAACTTCCGCGTCAGAGAGTCATGGAAAGCGCTTCAACAATGAATGCCATTGCCGATCCCGATACCCCGCTGGCCCTGAGTCCCTCCGCACGCCTGCGCAGCGGCACGGCCGCACGCCTGGCCGGCGTGCCGGTGGCCACCCTTCGCGTCTGGGAACGACGCTACGCGGTTGTGGCCGCGCCCAAGACCACCACAGGGCAACGCCTGTACTCGGCCCACGACGTGCAGCGACTGCGCCTGCTGCGCCTGCTGACCGAGGCCGGGCACGGCATCGGCACCATCGCCTCACTCGGGTTGCCGGCGCTGCAGGCGCTGAGCGTGGGCATCGCGCCCGAAGAAGCGGCGCTGTCCCGGCGCATCGTCGTCGTCGGCCGCGCCACATTGCAGCGCCTGCGCAGCCTGCCGGGCACCCAGGTGCTGGCGGTGCACGACGACCTGGCGCAGGCCGAGGCCGCGTTGCACCTGGACCCGTCTGCAGGCCTGGCGCCCGCGGCCGGCCCGGCCGATCTGCTGGTGGTGCAACTGGCCTCGCTGCCCACCGATGCCGCCGATCGAGTGGCCGCGCTGCGCCGGCACTGGCAGGCGACTTCGGTGCTGGTGCTCTATGCCTTCGGAGCGGAGCCGACCATCGAAGCGCTGCGCAGACGCAGCATGATGGTGCGGCGTGAACCGCTGGCCGCCGGCGACCTGGTGCGTCTGGTGGCGGCTGCCACCCCTTCGGCACCCGGCGCTGCCACTGCGAACGCGGCCGAGGACGCCACCGCCGCGGCGCTGCGCATCCCGCCGGCGCCGCGCCGTTTCAGCGACGAAGCCCTGGCGGCGTTGGCCGAACTGCCCAGCGCCGTGGCCTGTGAATGCCCGCGGCACCTGGCCGAGATCGTGCAACAGATGGTGGCGTTCGAGCGCTACAGCGCCGACTGCCTGGACAGCAGCCCCGCCGACGCCGCATTGCATCTCGCCCTGCAGGGCCTGGCAGCGGCGGCGCGCACGATCTTCGAGGAAGCGGTGTCGCGCGTGGTGGCGGCCGAGGGGCTGGAACTGCCCGCAAACGCGTCGGCGTGAGGCGTGACAGGCGCGCGTCGCGACGCCACGACTTCGGCCGCGCCGCTAGAAGTCGCCCTGGCCCAGCGGGTGCACGCTCAGCTCGTCGATGACGGTCGCGCCCGGCTGATCGACGATCTGCAGCACCAGTGATGCCAATGTGGCCGGGTGCAAGCTCCAGGCCTGCTCGCCTGCGGTGTCCTTGCTGCCCTCGGTGGCACCGCCGAATGCGGTGTCGATGATGCCGGGGTTGACCAGGCTCAGCTTGATGCCTTCGCCCTTCAGCTCACGCAGCAGCGAGTGGCTGAAGCCAGTCAGGCCGTGCTTGGTGGCAACGTAGATGGCCATGTTCGCCAGCGGGCGGCGGCCGAGATCGGAGCCGATGTGCACGATGTGAGGCCGGCGCCCGGCGCGCGCGCTGTCGCGCAGGGCAGGCAAAAGGGCCAGGCACAGCTGCATCGGCGCTGCCAGATTGACCTGCAGGGTCTGCAGCAATTCGGCCTCGCTGTTTTCGCCCAGGGGCTTGTAGGCACCGATGCCGGCGTTGTTGACCAGCACGTCGATGCCACCGGCAGCCTGCACCGCGGCCGCGACCTCGGCGCCCAGGCCCGGCCCGCGGGCCAGATCGATGACGAGCGGCCGCACGCGGCCTGCCGGCGCGGTGGCGGCCAGGGCCTGCAGCGCCTGGGCGTCGCGCGCCAGGGCCAGCACGGTGTCGCCGCGCGCGGCCGCCTGCAGCGCCAGGTGGCGGCCCAGACCGCGGCTGGCGCCGGTGATGAGCCAGGTGCGCATGGGGTGGGCGAGGCGGAGTTGTCCGAGATCGGGCGGGGAGGCGGAACTGTTCAGGCGGGCTTAGCCGCGCGATGCGGGCGCGGCGACGGCCGGCTTGTCCGGGGCCTCGATCGGCGGCGCCTTGGTCACCCGCACCTTGCCGCCGCTGGACACCAGGATCACCTTGTCGCCCGGGGCCAGCACTTCGCTGCCCTTGGCCTGCACGACCGAGCGGCGGTCGCCGTTCTTCAGCTGCACCAGGATCTCGACGGCGGCCTCGCGCGTGCCGGCGCGCTCGACGACGTTGCCGATGACGCCGCCGACCACGGCGCCGATGACGCCCACGGCGATCGACTCGCGCCGCCCGCCGACGCTGGACCCGGCGATGCCACCGACCACGCCACCGGCCGTGGCGCCGATGCCGCTTTGTGTGCCGTCGACCACCACCGGCCGCACCGACAGCACGGTCGCGTCGCTGACCGTGGCCAGGCGCTGGGCCTCGCTGCGGCTGACGACATCGGGGCTGGTGGTGGTGCAGCCGGCCGCGCCGAGCGCCAGCGCCGTCAGCATCAGCAGGACGGGGCGCAAGACGGGGCGCGAAACGGGGCGCGAAACGGGGCGCGAAACGGGGCGGGATGGGCGGCTCGCGGTCGGGGCGGGGGTTGTGGCTGAGGCCGTGGGCAGGGCGGTGTTCATGGGGTCTCCTGGGCAGGGCCGGGCGCAAGGCGCCGAATGTGTCGCATCCTGCACCGGGAACATCGCCGGCCGCAAGCCCGTCCTGGCGCACCCTGGCCGTGGGGTGGGTAAAGAAAGGTGGCGGGTGTGACTTGCTGGGCAGCCGCCTCAGCCATGAAGGCGCGAACTGCGCGGCACGCTGGCGAGCAGGAAGTCCATCTGGTCGACGAAGATGCGCCGGCCGCGCAGGATCATGTCCTCGTGCAGGCTGGGTACGTATGGCAGGTACAGCAGCGTCATGCGCGCTTCCTCGGGCAGGCGGTTGCCCTTGCGACCGTTGCAGGTGCGGCAGGCGGTGATGCAGTTCATCCAGCTGTCTTGTCCGCCGCGCGACACCGGCACGATGTGCTCCCGCGTCAGCGCGTCGAAGTGGAAGCAGCCGCCGCAATAGGCGCAGATGCCGCGGTCGCGCACGAACAGCTTCGGGTTGGACAGTGCCGGGGCCTGCCGCCAGGCGCGCGACGGGATCGCGCCGCGCACCGCAACGATGGGGTGGACCTCGATGCGCGATTGCAGCCCCGTGGCCCGCTGGACACCGCCACGCAACACCTGGAAGGTGTCGCCGAGGGTCCACGCCACGGCGTCGCTGGCGTACAGGATCGCCGCTTCTCGCGGCGAAATCCACGCCTGGGGCCGTCCGGACACATCGAGCTGCAACACGTCCATACACGAGAGCGTAGCCGATGGCGGGCAGGCGCTGCCTGCACGGGTCCATGACAGACGCGCGGCAGCCGCCCCAGCCCGGCTATCACTGCGGCGCACGGTGGCGCCGAACCGGGTCCGAAGTAGGGCTCACGCTCTAGAAATTCGTTCAATTCGCCGCCCTTGAGGCGACACTTTCCCGCAAAATAGAACGATCGTTCGTATTTTTCCGGGGCCAATCCGGTCGCTGCCATGAACTTGTCAGACCCGCCCTCGCTCTTGCCGCCTGCGCCACTCGTCGAACTGTCTGCGACCATCGCGGCCCGTGTGCCGCAGAAAGGCCGTCAGACGCGCGCCGCCATCCTCGACGCGGCGCTGGGCCTGGCGTCCAGCATGGGCCTGGAGGGCCTGTCGATCGGCGCGCTGGCTGAGGTCATGCAGATGAGCAAGAGCGGGGTGTTCGCTCACTTCGGTTCACGCGAGGAATTGCAGATCTCGGTGGTGCGCGAGTATCACGCCCGCTTCGAGGAAGAAGTGTTCGTTCCCGCCGTGCGTGAAGCCCGTGGCCTGCCGCGGCTGCAGGCGCTGTTCGACCGCTGGGTGAAGCGGGTGTCGGTGGAACTGGATTCAGGCTGCATCTATATCAGCGGCGCGGTCGAGTTCGACGACCGGCCCGGTCCCGTGCGCGACGCGCTGGCCGAGATGGTGCGGGCCTGGCATGCGGCGCTGCACCGTGCCATCCACATTGCCATCGACGAAGGCCAGTTGCGCGTCGACACCGACGCGCAGCAGATGCTGTTCGAGATCCACGGCCTGATCCTGGCCCTGCACCACGACGCGCGATTCCTGCGCAATGCCGGCGTGCTGGACCGCGCGCGCACGGGATTTGCCCGTGTGCTGGCGCACTACCGGCCTCTGCCGACCGACGCCGCCGCACCCTCACCTGCGTCATCACCCACGCCCACGCCCGCACCCACGCCCGCGCCCGCGACAGCGCGCGCCGGCTGAGCCGCACCCGACCGATTCCCATCCGCCTTCCGTCCTTCAAGTCGCATCAGGAGTACCCCATGCCCACCTACACCCCGCCCTTGCGCGACATGCAGTTCGTGCTGCACGAACTGCTGGACGTCACCGGCAGCTTGCAGCCCTGCGCGGCTTATGCCGAGATCGATGCCGACACCATCGACGCCGTGCTGGCCGAGGGCGGCAAGTTCGCCGCCGAAGTATTGACGCCGCTGAATGCCAGTGGCGACGCCGAAGGCTGCACGCTCGACCGCGAGACCCACGCCGTGACGACGCCCAAAGGCTTCAAGGCCGCCTACGCCCAGTACGTGGCCGGCGGCTGGCCTGCGCTGTCGGTCGAGACGGCGCTGGGCGGCCAGGGCCTGCCGCACGTCGTCAACCAGAGCTTCTACGAGATGCTCAACAGCGCCAACCAGGCCTGGACCATGTACCCGGGCCTGAGCCACGGCGCCTACGAATGCCTGCTGGCGCACGGCACGCCGGCGCAAAAGGCGATGTACCTGCCCAAGATCGTCAGCGGCGAATGGACCGGCACCATGTGCCTGACCGAGTCGCACTGCGGCACCGACCTGGGCCTGCTGCGCACCAAGGCCGAACCGCAGGCCGACGGCAGTTACAGGTTGACGGGGGCCAAGATCTTCATCAGCGCGGGCGAGCACGACTTGACCGACAACATCGTGCACCTGGTGCTTGCACGACTACCGGACGCTCCGGCCGGCAGCAAGGGCATCAGCCTGTTCGTGGTGCCCAAGTTCCGCGTCAACGCCGACGGCAGCCTGGGCGAGCGCAACGGCATCTTCTGCGCCGGCCTGGAACACAAGATGGGCATCAACGGCAGCGCGACGGCGCAGATCGTGCTGGAAGGTGCCTACGGTGAACTGGTCGGCCAGCCGCACAAGGGGCTGGCGGCGATGTTCGTGATGATGAACGTGGCCCGCATCGGCGTGGGCATGCAGAGCCTGGGTCTGACCGAGGTGGCCTACCAGAACGCGGTGACCTACGCCAAGGACCGGCGCCAGATGCGCAGCCTGAGCGGCCCCAAGCAACCAGAGCAGCCGGCCGACACCATCATCGTGCACCCCGACGTGCGCAAGATGCTGCTGACCGCACGCGCCTACGCCGAGGGCGGCCGCGCATTGGCGATGTACACCACGCTGCTGGTCGACCAGGAACTGCACCATCCCGACCACGCGGTGCGCCACGACTGTGCCGAGCTGGTGGCGCTGCTGACGCCCATCATCAAGGCCTTCATCACCGACAACGCCTGGATCGCCACCAGCCATTGCCTGCAGGTTTATGGCGGGCACGGCTACATCAAGGAATGGGGTATGGAGCAGTTCGTGCGCGATGCCCGCATCAACATGATCTACGAGGGCACCAACACCATCCAGAGCCTGGACCTGCTGGGCCGCAAGGTGCTGGGCGACAACGGCGCGAAGCTGAAGAAGTTCGGCAAATTGATTGCCGAATTCGTCGAGGAAGAAGGCACGAACGAGGCGATGCAGGAGTTCATCAACCCGCTGGCCGACCTGGGCGACAAGGTCACCAAGCTGACCACCGAACTCGGCATGAAGGCCCATGGCAACGCCGACGAGGTGGGCGGCGCGGCGGTGGATTACCTGCGCATCGTCGGCCACCTGTGCTTTGCCTACCTGTGGGCCCGCATGGCCAAGATCGCGCTGGAGAAGAAGGACAGCGGCGACCCTTTCTACACTGCCAAACTGCACACTGCGCGCTTCTACTTCGCCAAATTGCTGCCGGAGACCGCCGGCCTGATCCGCACCGCGCGCAGCGGCGTGGCGCCGCTGCTGGCGATGGACGAAGCGCTGTTCTGATCCCCGCCCCGAAGTCACACCCAAGGAGACGACGATGAAGACTCTGACCACGACCCTGTCCCTGTCAATCAGCCTGCTGCTGGCCCTGGCCGCCCCGCTCGCCATGGCCCAGTCCACGCCCGTGGGCGTGTGGAAGACCATCGACGACAAGACCAAGACCGAACGCGCACAGATCCGCATCACCGACAGCGGCGGCGTGCTCAGCGGCAAGGTCGAAAAACTGCTGGCCGCCGATGCCAAGCCCGATGCCGTCTGCGACAAGTGCAGCGACGACCGCAAGGACAAGCCCATGGTCGGTCTGGAGGTCATCCGCGGCGTGAAGAAGGCCGACAGCGAGGGCCTGTGGGACGGCGGCACCATCCTCGATGCCGCCGAGGGCAAGGTCTACAAGGTGCGCATGACGCCCGTCGAAGGCGGCGCCAAGATGGAAGTGCGCGGCTTCGTCGGCATGCCGA
>JBBSCX010000062.1:0-13026 GCA_038249905.1 Burkholderiales bacterium | reverse complement strand
GCCGCGCGTACAGATCGGCGCTCAGTCGCGCCAGTGCGGCCTGCGGCCAGTGCCCCGACAGCGACGCGGCGTGCCGGCACAGCGCAGCCACGTCCAGGCGCTGCGGATCGGACGGAAGGGTGCTGTGGGAAATGGAGGCCATGTCCGGGGCAGTGTAGCGAGGGGCCGATGGGGCCGAGGGGGCCGAGGGGACACTCCCGCGTGGACAATCCCGCGCAATGCCCACCGCCGCCATGCCCGTCCCCAAGTCCGACCCCAAGGCAGATACCGTGCCGGCGCCCGGTCACGAACGCGGCGAACGCGGCGAACACCCCGAACACCCCGAACACCCCGAACACCCCGAAAGTCCCGTGCTACCCCGGCCGCCCCTGGTGCTGGCATCGACCTCACGCTACCGGCGTGAGTTGCTGCAGCGCCTGCGCCTGCCTTTCGAGGTGCTGGCGCCCGAGGTGGACGAAACCCCAAGACCCGGCGAAGCCCCTGCCGCTCTGGCACAACGGCTGGCGCTGGCCAAGGCACAGGCGGTGGCTGCGCTGCGGCCCGGGGCGGTGGTGATCGGATCTGATCAGGTGGCCGACCTCGATGGCGAGCCGCTGGGCAAGCCCGGCAGTCACGAAGCTGCCGTGGCTCAGCTGCAGCGCATGAGCGGCCGCCGCCTCGTCTTCCAGACCGCCGTCGCAGTCGTGCGCGCCGACACCGGTTTCGCCCAGGGCCTGCTGGCGCCAGTGACCGTCGAGGTGCGCACACTGGACGCAGCCGAGATCGAACGCTACCTGCGCCTGGAGCAACCCTATGACTGCGCCGGCAGCGCCAAGAGCGAGGGTCTGGGCATCAGCCTGTTGGCGGCGGTGCACAGCAGCGACCCGACCGCCCTGGTGGGCCTGCCGCTGATCCACACCTGCACCTTGCTGCGCGCCGCCGGGCTGGACCCGCTGGCGGGAAATTGAACATGTCGGGCCACCCGACCGGACAGCAGCCAACCGGGCGCCTGCTGCTGGTGCCGAACACGCTGGACCTGGGTGCTGAGGAAGTACCGCTGACCGAGGTGCTGCCCGCGGCCGTGCTGCAGCAAGCCGCGACGCTGTCGCATTGGGCGGTGGAGGATGCGCGCAGCGCCCGCGCCTTCCTCAAGCGCGTCGGCGCCCTGGTGCCGCTGGCGCGGCCGCTGCAGGACATCCACATCGAAGAACTGCCACGCCCGCGCAAGGGCAGCGGCGAGGCCGTGCCCGCGGCGGCCTGGGACGCGCTGCTGGCCCCGGCCCGTGCCGGCCACGATCTGGGCCTGCTGTCCGAGGCCGGCCTGCCCGCCGTCGCCGACCCGGGAGCGGCCCTGGTGCAGGCGGCGCATGCGGCTGGCATCGTGGTGCTGCCGCTGGCCGGGCCGAGTTCATTGCTGCTGGCGCTGGCCGCCAGCGGGCTGGACGGGCAGAGCTTTGCCTTCGTCGGCTACCTGCCGCAGGAGGCGCTGGCACGCACCGCACGGCTGCGCGAACTGGAGGCCCTGTCCAGGCGCCTTGGGCAGACGCAGATCTGCATCGAGACGCCGTATCGCAATGCTGCGCTGCTGGATGCTGCGCTGGCGGCGCTGGCGCCCGCCACGCGGCTGTCGGTCAGCTGGGGATTGACCTTGCAGGGCGGAGGCACGCGCAGTGCGACGGTGGTGCAGTGGCGGGCGTCCCCGACGGTGCTGCCGGCCAAGGTGCCGGCGGTGTTTTTGCTGTTGGCGAGGTAAGTCGCTGGAGAAGTGAGCCGCCAGGCAGGCAGCCGCCAGCACCTCGGCGCGGTGGCACGCCCCTGATGTGGCCTCAGCTTCCGCCGCCCAACAGCGCCGCGACCTTCTTCTTCGGCCGGAGGTTTGGCGACAAGCCGCGTGTGGCCTGCTGCGCGGCTGGCGCTGTCGACGCGTCAGCCATGGGTGCGGCGTTGCTGACGGCCGGCTCGTAGGGGCGGTCGAAGATCGGGTCGGCCGGTGGGCCCGGCGGTCGGCGCGGGCGATCGAAACGGTCGGGTCGCTCGGACCGCTCCGAACGCTCGGAGCGCTCGGAGCGCTCAACAACAGCGCGCTCACCCACTCGGTCCGGCGTCCGCACCGCCGCGCGTTCGATCGCCTGGCCAGCGGCGCGCTCGGCCGCCTGCAGCGGTACAGATGGGTCTGACTCGCCTTCGAACTCGCGCCGCGGCCGCGGTGCGCGGTAGGGCCGCTCGTCGTCGATCTCGAAAGGCTCGATCTCGATCTTCTTCTTGATCAACTTCTCGATGTCGCCGATGAGCCGGCTGTCGTCGCGCGTCACCAGTGTCACCGCCAGGCCCGAGGCGCCGGCGCGGCCGGTGCGGCCGATGCGGTGCACGTAGTCCTCGGCATTGAAGGGCACGTCGAAGTTGAACACCGCTGGCAGGTCGACGATGTCCAGGCCGCGGGCTGCCACGTCGGTGGCCACCAGCAGATCGACCTCGCCGGCCTTGAAGGCCGCCAGCGCCTTCAGGCGTTCGTCCTGGCTCTTGTCGCCGTGCAGGGCCTGGGTCTTCAGGCCGTCGCGTTCGAAGCTGCGCGCCAGACGGGCTGCACCCAGCTTGCTGTTGACGAAGATGAGCGCCTGGCTCAACTGCCGCGTGCGCAGCAGCTGGCGGATGACGGCGCGCTTGTCGTCGTCGTTGGTACCGTAGAAACGCTGTTCGACATTGGTGGCGGTGGCGTTGGGCCGCGCCACTTCGACCAGCAGCGGGTCCTGCAGGTAGCTGGCCGCCAGCTTCTTGATCTCGGGGCTGAAGGTGGCACTGAACAGCAGCGTCTGCCGCGCCTTCGGCAGGTAGGACAGGATGCGCTGCAGGTCGGGCAGAAAGCCGATGTCCAGCATGCGGTCGGCTTCGTCCAGCACCACGTACTCGACCTGGTTCAGCACCGCGTTCTTGGCCTCGATGTGATCGAGCAGCCGGCCCGGCGTGGCGATCAGCACCTCGACCCCGGCTTTCAGCGCCAGTGTCTGCGGCTTCATGTCGATGCCGCCGAACACCACCACCGAACGCAGCGACGAGTACTTGGCGTACTTCTTGACGCTCTCGGCCACCTGGTCGGCCAGTTCTCGCGTGGGCGCCAGCACCAGGGCGCGCACCGGGTGGCGCGCGGGCGACATGCTGGCGGTCTCGTGGCGCAGCATCTTCTGCAGCAGCGGCAATGTGAAAGCCGCCGTCTTGCCGGTGCCGGTTTGCGCGGCGCCCATGATGTCGCGCCCGGCCAGCACCAGCGGGATCGCCTTGGCCTGGATCGGCGTCATCACCAAGTAGCCGCTCTCGGCCACGGCGCGCAGCAGCTTGGGGTCCAGCGGCAGGGTGTTGAACAACGGCGGCGGCAGGGCCTCGGCGGCGGTCTCGGCGGTGGTCTCGGCGATGTCGGCAGCGGTGTCGGCAGCGGTGTCGGCGGCAGCCGGGCGCGTCAGTTCGGGCGCGTTGGCAGAATCTGGTGCATCAGTCATGTCGGCGGATTATCGTCCTGCAGAGCCCCGGGCGCCGTCGGGCGCTGCCCGAGCCTCAACCAGCGCGGTGACTTGAAGCGGACGATGCGCCGGTACAGCAGCACGTAACTGGCCGAGAAGAGCAGCAAAAACGAAGCCAGCACGTTCGTGTTGTTCCAGAACAGCACCGCCGGCGCGATCGACGCGCTGCACAACAGCCACAGGTAAGGGCTGGACATGGAATTGCGCCGGGCCATCGCCTTGGCACTGCGATCGCCGACCGCCCAGCGCATCAGACGGCGATAGACCAATGAATGCAGGTGGATGCCGTCAGGCAGGCTGGGTGGCGAGGCCCGCAGCCAGTAGCGGCGGTAGGCCGAGAAAAGGGTCTCGAACACCGGGTAGATGCAAACCAGCAGCGGGAACAGCGGCGAGACGTCGTCGTTGCGCACCAGCAGCAGCAGCGCGACCTGGGCCACGTAAAAACCCAGGAAGTACGCGCCGCCGTCGCCCAGAAAGATCAGGCCGGCAGGGAAGTTCCATAGAAAGAAGCCCAGGACTGCGCCGATGCCGGCCAGCGCGAGCGTGCCAACCAGCGAATCGCCCACCGCGAAACCGACATAGGCCAGCGCCGCCAGCATCAGGATGACGCACATCGACGCCAGGCCGTTGAGCCCGTCGATGATGTTGACGGCGTTGGCGATGCCGGCCACCGCCAGCACGGTGAAGAACAAGGCGCCAGCCGGATGGGCCGCGATCTGGTCCAGGCCCGGAATGTCCACCTGCCGCAGCGCCGTGCCCACCACGAAGTAGGCGAGCACCGCCGAGAAAGCCGTGGCTGCCAGCCGCCCTCGCGGTGTCAGGGTGTCGGTGAAGTCGTGCACCAGCCCGGCCACAAACGCCGGCACCGCGCAGGCCAGCAGGCCAAAGGCGATGCGCGCGGCCTCGGGGCCCATGGTCCAGCCGAAGAGAACGGCTGAGGCGAACAGTCCGGCAACGATGCCGATGCCGCCCACGCGCGGTACAGCCACGCTGTGCAACTTCTGCGGTTGCGAGAAGTTGTCGTCCAGCAGCCGCCCAGGTCGTGTCTTCGCAATGTGCACGATCCACAGCGTGGTGGCGGCAGAGACGGCGAAGGAGAGCAGGAAATGACGCACTGGTTGGAGTCTAAGTGAGCACTGCCGCACCGCCACCGGCGCCCGCGCACCCCTCCGAGTCGGCTGTGCGTCGCCCGTGCATCGCCCGTTCATCGCCAATCGGGTCGCCCTTACACTGCGGCAGGGTGGTAGTTGCCCCGGGGGTGTTGCTCTCTTGCCAACCAAGTCCGCTCCGCGCGGGCGCAGGCCCTGACGATGCAGAATGTCTCGCCTGTCTTTTCGATCGCTGACGATCAACGCGCCCGTGCCGAGTCAGCCGCCTGGTCCCGCTTCATCGCGCCGGCCGACGCGAACGAGTTCTATGCGGGATGGCTGGCCCTGACGGCAGCGCGCATCGAGCGCGCCCGTGCGGCCATCCTGCTCACGCTCGAACCCGAACCCAACAGCCAGACCTACAGGGTTGCCGCGGCATGGCCCGACCCCCGACGCGACCTGCAGTACCTGAGCGCCGTGGCGCAGCAGGTGCTCCAGAGGCGCGAAGGCGTGGTCGTGGCGCCCGGTGGCACGAGCCCGCCGGCGGCCGATGGCATGGCCCATGTCGGGTACCCGATCGAAGTGTCCGGCCAACTGCTCGGCGCCGTGGTGTTCGACATCGGACCAGGCACCCTGTCCGGCCTGCAGGAGGTACTTCGGCGCATCCACTGGGGCAGCGGATGGCTGGCCGACCACTTCCTGCAGCGCCAACTGCAGCGCCGCGAAGCCGAACTGACCCGCACCGCGCTGCTCAACGAGGTCCTGGCCACGGCCATGCAGCACACCCGGCTGCAGCCCTCGGCGCTGGCGGTGGCCAATGAGCTGGCGTCGCGACTGAGTTGCGACCGCGTCTCGGCGGGCTTCGAGGCCGCGGCCGAGGTGATACCGCTGGTCATGTCCAACACCGCCACCTTCGACAAGCGCTCCGACCTGGTGCGCTGGGTGGGCGACGCCATGGACGAAACGCTGGACCTGGGCGTGGCGGTGGTCTACCCCGCGCGGACGGATGACGAACTCGGGGCGCTGGCGCATGCGGAAACCGCACGCCAGCTCGGCGTGTCCGCCATGCTGTCGGTCCCGGTGCGGCACGAGGCGCAGACCCTGGGAGTGATGAGTTTCGAACGCAACGCGGGCCCGCCGTTCAGCGCGGCCGAGCAGGAACTCGCCGCGGCGCTGGGGGTGATGCTGGGCCCGGTGTGGGCCCTGCAGCGGGCCAACGAACGCGGCGTGCTCGGACGGGCGCGCGACGGCCTGCGCAACGGCCTGCGTGAACTGCTCGGGCCGCAACGCCCAGGGCTCAAGCTCGGCGCAGCGCTGTTGGCGCTGTTCATCGCCTCCATCGGCCTGTGGCAGACCGAGCACCGCATCTCGGCGCGCACTGCCGTCGAAGGCTCGACGCAGCTGGCCGCGGTGGCACCGTTCGATGGCTTCCTGGCCGAGGCGCTGGTCCGTGCCGGCGAGACGGTCACCAAGGGCCAGCCGATGGCGCGCCTCGACGACCGCGACCTGCAGCTCGAACGGTCGCGCTGGGGTGCGGAGCGCGAACAACTCCAGCGCCGCTACCAGGTGGCGCAGGCGCAGGGCGACCGTGCCGCCATGGGCGTGCTGGCGGCGCAGATGAACCAGGCAGAGGCTCAGATCGCGCTGACCGAGGAGCGGCTGGCCCGTGCCGTCATCACTGCGCCGTACGACGGTGTCGTGGTCTCGGGCGACCTCAGCCAGCAGATCGGCTCGCCGGTGGAAACCGGCCGCCTGCTGTTCGAGGTGGCGCCGCTGCAGGGTTACCGCGTCATGCTGGAGGTGGACGACCGCGACATCGCGCGGCTGGCCACGGGGCAAGGCGGCGAGCTCGTGCTGTCGGGCATGCCCGACATCCACCTCGGCATCACCGTACGGCGCATCACGCCGGTGGCCACGCAGCGCGACGGACTCAACCTGTTCGCGGTGGAGGCCGCCATCGAGGGTGGCGCGCCGCCGGGGCTGCGACCGGGCATGGAAGGTGTCGGCAAGGTGGTGGTGGGCGAGCGCAGTCTGCTGTGGATCTGGACCCACGGCTTCTTCGACTGGCTGCGCCTGGCGCTATGGAAATGGATGCCCTGATCCAGCGCGGGGCCGGGCCACCACCATGATCGACACCCCGCTTCACAGCAGCCTGTGGTACCGCGTGGCCGAGTTGCGGCCGCAACTGGTGGCGCGGGCGCGGCTGCACCGGCACCGCTACCGCGGTCAAGTCTGGTACTTGCTGCAGGACCCTGCCTCGGGCCGCGTACACCGCTTCATGCCCGCGGCGCGGCTGGTGCTGGCGGCCATGGACGGGCGGCGCAGCGTGCAGGACCTGTGGGCGCTGGCGGGCCGCAAGCTGGGCGAGGGCGCGCCGACACAGGACGAGATGATCCAGCTGCTGGGCCAGCTGCACGGCGCCGACCTGCTCATGACCGACGTGCCGCCCGACGCCCTGGAACTCTTCGACCGCGGCCAGCGCGAAACCCGCGCCAAGCGCCGCCGCTCGTGGATCAACCCCATGGCCATCCGCATCCCGCTGTGGAACCCCGGGACCTTCCTGGACCGCCACGCCAGGTTGTGGCCGCGGCTGTGGGGCCGCGGCGGCGCCATCGCCTGGTTGCTCGTCGTGTTGCCCGCGCTGCTGTTGCTGCCTTCGCAATGGCCCGAACTCGCCGGCAACCTGTCCGACCGCGTGCTGCAGGCCGACAACCTGCTGCTCATCGCGCTGCTGTTCCCGCTGATCAAGGGCTTGCACGAGATGGGGCACGCCACCGCCGCCCGCGCCGCGGGCGGCGAGGTACACGACATGGGTCTGATGCTGCTGGTGCTGATGCCGGTGCCGTATGTGGACGCCACGTCGGCCAACGTGCTGCGTTCGCGCTGGGTGCGGGCACGCATCGGTGCGGCCGGCATGATCGTCGAGCTGTTCATCGCAGCGTTGGCCTTCTATGCCTGGATGCTGCTGGAGCCCGGTCTGGCGCGCGCGCTGTGCTTCAACGTCATGCTGGTGGCCGGCGTATCCACGCTCGTCTTCAACGGCAACCCGCTGCTGCGCTACGACGCGTACTACATCCTGGCCGATCTCGTGGAGCTGCCCAACCTGGCGGCGCAGTCGGCACGCTACTGGGGCTTTCTCATCAAGCGCCACCTGCTGCGGCTGCGCGACGAGATCTCGCCCGCCACCAGCCGCTCGGAACGCGCGTGGTTCGGCGTCTACGGCGTGGCCTCGGCGGCCTACCGCGTCTTCGTGACGCTGGCCATCGCCTTGTTCATCGGTACGCAGTTCTTCTTTTTCGGCGTCTTGCTGGCCCTGTGGGCGGTGGTGATGATGGCCGGCATGCCGCTGGTCAAGGCGCTGAAGTCGCTGCATGGAGTGCCCGCCGTGCAAGAGCAGCGCGCACGCGTCTACGGCACGCTGGCGGCCACGCTGGCCGGCCTGTTGCTGTTGCTGGCGGCGCTGCCGGTGCCGTTTCGCACCCAGGCCGAGGGCGTGGTGTGGTTGCCCGAACAAGCCATCGTGCGGGCGGGCGCACCCGGCTTCTTCCGCGCCTTCGAGGCGGCGCCCGACTCGTGGGTGGAGACCGGCACCCCGCTGACGCGCAGCGTCGACCCGGCGCTGGACGCCCAGGTGCGGCTGCTGCTGGCGCGCGTCGAAGAGCTGGAGGCCCGCCATGCCACCGAGTTCGTGACCGACCGTGCCCAGGCCGAGATCGTGCGTGAGCAGCTTGAACACGAGCGCACGGCATTGCAACGTGCCGAGAACCGTGCGCAGGGCCTGCGCGTGGCCGCGGCCAGCAGCGGCCGCTTCACCGTGCAGCAGGCCGCCGACATGCCGGGTCGCCATCTGCGCCAGGGCGAGGTCATCGGCTTCGTCATCGGCCAAGCCATCCCCGTGGTGCGGGTGGTGCTTGACCAGGCCTCGGTGCAGGCCGTGGCCTCGTCCACGCGCGGGGTGGAACTGCGGCTTGCCGGCGCGCTGGACAGGCCACTGGTGGGCCGGATCCTGCGCCAGGTGCCGGCCGGCAGCGCCGAGGTGCCGAGTCAGGCGCTCACGGCCACCGGCGGCGGCCGCATTGCCATCGACCCGCGCGACCCGGAGGGCCGGCGCACGCTGGAGCGCGTATTCGAACTCGACGTGGCACTTGCCGAAGCGCCGGCCGGGCCGCTGCCCTTCGGGCAACGCGTGCACGTGCGCTTCGACCACCCGCCCGAGCCGCGGGCGGCACAGGCCTGGCGCGCGGTGCGACGCCTGTTTCTGAGTCACTTCGATGTCTGAGACCGCGCTGCTGCGGCTGGCGCCGCATGAACTGGCCCATGGCCGGCCATATGTGGAGCGCGAGGAGAAGGCGCCGTCCTGGCATGACGAACTGGCGCTGTCGCTGTGGTACGGAGCGGCGCTGCCGCTGTGGCGCGGCCTCGGCGGCGGGCAGGCCGCGCCGCGCCGCGTGGTGACCATGGCGCGGGCCTGCGAAGCTGAATTCGCAGCGCTGGACGACGCGGCGCTGCGCAACCAGGCGCGGGCCCTGCGGTTGGAGATGCGCCGCAGCGGCTTGGGCGCGCCGGCCGTGGCGCGCTTTTTTGCCGTCGTGCGCGAGGCCGCAGGACGCGTGCTCGGCAAGCGCCACTACGACTCCCAGGTGCATGCCGGCTGGCTGCTGCTGCAGGGCACCCTGGCCGAGATGGCCACCGGCGAGGGCAAGACCTTTGCCGCCACGCTGCCAGCCTGCACCGCGGCGCTGGTGGGCTTGCCCGTGCACGTGATCACGGTCAACGATTACCTGGCGGCACGCGACGCCCAGACCATGGCGCCATTGTTTGCCTTCTTCGGCCTGCGCTGCGCCGCCGTCGTGCACGGCATGACGCGCGAGCAGCGCCGGCAGGTCTACGCCGGCGATGTCACCTACTGCAGCAACAAGGAGCTGACCTTCGACTACCTTCGCGACCGCTCCGCGCTCGGCGACCGCGCCAGTGCGCTGCACCGCGCCGTGGCCGCCGTGGCCGCCGGTGCGGGCCAGCGCGGGAGTGGCGGCGAGCCCACCGTGCTGCGCGGCCTGAGCTTTGCCATCGTCGACGAGGCCGACAGCGTCTTCATCGACGAGGCGCGCACGCCACTCATTCTTTCGGCCACGCTGGACCGGTCCGGCGGCGGCGCGCTCGTGGGTTGGGCGCTGGCGCGCGCGGCCACGCTGCACGAGGGCAACGACTACACCCTGGAGCGCGCCCTCATGCGAGTCCGCCTGACAGACGATCTGCGCGGGCGGCTTGAGACCGAGGCCGAAGCCGAGGTATGGCCGGTGGACGGCGATGGTCCCGCCACGCCGCCGGGCGCATCGCAGCGCGAGTGCGCCGAGAAGCTCACCCAGGCCTTGTCGGCGCTGCTGCTGTACCAGCGCGACCAGCACTACATGGTGGCCGAGGGCAAGGTGCAGATCGTGGACGAGTCCACCGGCCGCGTGATGCCCGACCGCGCCTGGGAGCGCGGCCTGCACCAGATGATCGAGGCCAAGGAAGGCCTGCAGTCCACGGGCGAACGCGCGACGCTGGCCCGCATCACCTACCAGCGCTTCTTTCGCCGCTACTTGCGGCTGGCCGGCATGACCGGCACCGCCACCGAGGCGGCCACCGAGATCGGCCGCGTCTACCGCCTGCCGGTCGCACGCGTGCCGCTGCACCGGCCTTCGATGTGGCGCGACGAGGGCACAGCCTGCCATCGCGACGCGGCGGCCAGGTGGGACGCCGTGGTCGCCAGCGTGCGCCGGCACGCCGTGGCGCAGGGGCGGCCGGTGCTGGTGGGCACGCGCACGGTGCGGGCGTCCGAGGAGCTCTCGGCGCGGCTGGCCGAGGCCGGCATCGCGCACGTGGTGCTCAATGCCAGGCAGGACCGCGACGAGGCCGCCGTCATCGCCATGGCCGGGCGCCGCGGCGCGGTGACGGTGGCCACCAACATGGCGGGGCGCGGCACCGACATCGAACTCGGCGAGGGCGTGGCGGCCGCGGGCGGGCTGCATGTGATCCTGACCGAGTACCACGAGTCGCCGCGCATCGACCGGCAGCTCTTTGGCCGCGCCGCGCGCCAGGGCGACCCGGGCAGCGGCGAGGCCATCGTGGCGCTGGATGACGAACTGTTCACCGTGCATGCGCCGCGCCTGGCAGCCTGGGCCGCGGCGCTGGCAAGCCGGGGCGCAACGGTGTCGCCCTGGGTGCTGGCGCTGCTGCGCCGTGCGGCGCAGGCCGCGGCCCAGTCGCGCAGCCACACGGCGCGCATGGCCAGCCTGAAGCATGATCGGCGACTGGCCAGCATGCTGGCGTTTTCGGGGAGAGGGGAATGAGGCGAATGCTTGCGGTGGCGCTGGCGATCAGTCTGCCCTGGGCGGTCGCGGCAAGCGGTTTCGAATGCCTGCTCGAGCCCTCGCAGGTGGTGGAGGTGCGGGCGCCGGTGGACGGCATGATCGCTTCGATTGCGGTCACGCGCGGCGACACGGTGCGCCGTGGCCAGATCCTGGTCGTGCTGCAGTCCGAGGCCGAGGAGGTGGCGGTCGAATCGGCTGCCTACCGGGCGCGCATGGAAGGCCAGATCATGGCAGCGCGCAACCGCATCGACTACGCCACCAAGAAGCTGGCGCGGCTGGACGACATGCAAAAGGAGAATTTCATGTCGGCCCAGGCCCGGGACGAAGCCGCTGCCGAGAAGCGGCTGGCCGAATCCGAACTGCAGTCGGCGGTGGAGGCCCGCGAGTTGGCCCGCATCGAACACCAGCGGGCGCAGAAAATGCTGGCGCTGCGCACCATGACGGCGCCGTTCTCGGGCGTCGTCGTCGACCGCATGCTCAACCCGGGCGACCTGGCGGAATCGGGCAGCGGCCGCAAGCCGGTGCTCAAGGTGGCGCAGATCGACCCCATCCGCGCCGATGTGGCCTTGCCGGCTTCGATGTTCGGCAAGGTAAGAGCCGGCACCAAGGCGACGGTCACTTCGGCGGTTGGTGACGGACGGTTCGAGTCCACTGTGCGCAGCGTCGATCGCGTGATCGATGCGGCCAGCGGCACCTTCTTGGTGCGGCTGGAGGTACCCAACCCGAAAGGCCTGGTGCCGGGAGGTGCACGCTGCTCGGCCTCGATCAACGGGGTCGACCCACCGCCACGTGCTGGCGCGGCACGGTCGCGGGTTGGCGGCGACTGACAGCCCTTCAGGCCGCACATCGGCTCAACCGCCGGCGCCGAGACCAGCACCCTGATGCCAATGGTTCAACGCGTGATGCAGTGCGACGCGATCTCGCGCGTGGTGCTGGTGGCCGAGGCAGCTTGCTCAGCCGGAACAACCTGGGGCGCGCGGGGATGGACTGGGGGCCTCGAACTGCCCCGCGGCTGCACACACAATGATGGGCTGGCGGCGCCTTGCCCATGGGCGCCAAACACCTGTCCTGACGTACCAACCCCCATCACCCCAAACGGATCGGATCTAGACCCATGACGACCCAATTGATGTTTTACGACTCGGCCGTTCCCCTCTCAAGCAAGCGCCATGTCGGGCTGTCTGTGAAGACCGGAGGGCACTACGACTTTGCGCGCAAGGTCAGCACAGTGCCGCTGGCTGCGGTGGAGATGCGCCGGGCAGCGGCCGAGTACGTCGTGGTCTTCGCCGGCCAGGGGGAGACAGTCATGCCGGTGGTCATCCTCGGCGTCGAGCCAGGCCACAACCTCTACATCAAGGAAGATGGCGGTTGGGACGCCTCCTATGTGCCAGCCTTTGTACGCCGCTATCCCTTCGTCTTCGCGGGCAGCGAAGACAACAAGAATCTCACCTTGTGCATCGACGAGTCTTTCAGCGGTTGCAATCGGGAGGGCCGCGGCGAGCAGCTGTTCGATGTCGACGGCGAGCGTACCCAGTACCTGGAAACGGTACTGAACTTCGTCAAGGGCTACCAAGTCCAGCACCAGCGTACCCGACGCTTCTGCAAGCGACTGGCGGACCTAGGGTTGCTGGAGCCCATGCAGGCCCAATTCACCCTGCCGGGCGGGCCCCGCCGGGGGCTGACCGGCTTCATGGCCGTGAATCGCACCAAATTGAAGGCCCTGGGCCGTGAGGCCCTGGCTGACATGGCCGTCAGCGACGAACTGGAACTGATTTATCTGCACCTGCAGTCCCTGCAGAACTTCGAGCGGGTGCTGCGGCGCGTCGGGGCAGAAACGACGGCGACTCCAGCGGCTCAGGGCGATGGGTCGTTGCCGGATGGCGACGGCAACGGCGATGGCGACGGCAACGGCAACGGGGCCGCAGTGCCTCACTGAGGCCGGGCAGTTCAGCAGCGGCGGCTGGCCGGCGCCTTGCGGTGGCACGGGGACGGCGTGACCCCCTAGGCGCGCATGCAAGGTACCCGCGCAAGGCCGGTGCATCCGCCGCCAGGTGTGCTAGCGTGGAACGTAACCAGTGTTACGAATATCGGGGT